>NZ_JBHVWC010000001.1:0-104571 GCF_042882445.1 Kitasatospora sp. NPDC058218
CCGGTCCACCGGGGTGCCGAGGGCCGCGTCCGTCGGGTTCACCAGCCGAGCAGGAAGGCCCCCCGGGCCAGGCCGGTGAGCACGGCCCCGGCCGTCGCCGCGGTGTCCACCGCGGTGTCCACCGCGTGCCGGTCCGGCGGGCCCGGCACCTCGGGGTCGGCGGCCGGCCGCAGTACCACGTAGTGCAGGGGCGCCCCGGTCGTGCGGCTCTCGCGGCGCAGCATGTCCAGGGCCTGCGGAGCGAGCGTGGCCTCCAGCACCACCTGGTAGCCGCCGGTGGCGAAGGCGAACGCGGCCTGGGTGGCGGCCGCCAGGGCCGTCTCGTTCTGCCGGCGCGCCTGCGGCAGGTGCGCCGCGACGAACCCCTGCCGGATGGCCTTGCGGAAGTCGTCCGCCCGCAGGTGCACGCTCGGGTGCAGCGCCTTCGCCAGCAGGGGCGCGACCGTGCCGCTCCCGGCCCCGTCCGGGTCGGCGAGGACGACGACGCCGCCGGCGCCCCGGCCGCCCCCGAGCTCCGTCCCACCTACGGTCGTACGGTTCACAGCTGCTGATCCCTTCGCGGGCCGGGGACGGACGAGGTGCCGGGGGAGGGGCGGCGGCCGCAACGCTCGGGCCGGCCGGAAACGTACGGGCGGCCGGACCCGGGTACGGCAGCCGGACCAGGGTACGGACAGCCGACCGCCTCGTCCCCACGACTGACTGCTGTCAGAGATCAACCTAGTCCACGTCGGTGCCCCGAGTCCTCCCCCCGTCGGTCCTCGGACCGCTCCCCGGCCGGTCCCCCGCCGGTCCTCCTAGCGGTCCTCGGGCCGCTTCGGCGACCGCAGCACGATCGGGTTGGTCAGCGCCGCCATCGGACCCCATGGGAGGTCCGGCCCCATCGCGTTGCCCCGGCCCGGCGTCCCGTCCGCCCGGGGGTGGCGGACCTCGGCCCGGACGTACGCGGCGAGCGAGGCGGTGGTGCGCCAGATCACCGTGCCGGTGCCGTCGGCGGGCAGGGACTCCTGGTGCAGCTGGCCTTCGTCGGTCAGGAGTCGGACGGTGCCGCCCGGCACACCGGACACCGTGAGCCGCACGTCCACCGGCGCGTCCGCCGGGACGGTCAGCTGCTCGCCGATGCCCGCCTGGCGGCCCTGCCCGGTGGCGGTGAGGTCCAGCTGGACGGCGGCCGATTCGGCCAGCCAGCTGCGGCCGGTCCGCAGGCCGTCGAGGATCGCGTCCCGGGTGAGGTCCTCGGCCCGGACGACGGTGTGCGGGGAGCCGATGACCTGCGGGGCGCTGTGCGCGTCGCTGTTGCCGACGGCGGGCAGCCAGGGCCGCCCCTCGCGCAGCGCGACGGCGAGCTGCGCGTCCCAGGTGTCCACCGCCGACTCGTCGTCGTACGTCCAGGGCCCGTTCCAGACCTCCACCGCGTCGGCGTCCTGGTAGCCGAACTTCCACTGGCAGGCGACGTAGGGGCAGTACGGGTGCGCGGGCACCACCAGGCCGCCCTGGCGGCGGACCTGCCGGGCGAACCGCGGGAAGGCCTCGTCGCGCGCGCGGTAGCGCCAGTCGACGAACTGCCCGGGCTCCAGGCCCAGCGCCAGCCAGTGGCCGTTGCGGGTGGTGACCTCCTCGCCGAGCACGATCAGCAGGTCGGGGCCGGCCAGCGGCCCCCAGACACCGTGCGAGGAGGTGGTGTTGTGGTCGGTCGAGACGATGAAGTCCAGCCCGGCCGCCCGGGCGCCCGCCGCCACCTCGGCCGGGAGCCGGCGCCCGTCGGAGTGCACGGTGTGCAGGTGGGAGTCGCCCCGGTACCAGGCGCGCCCCCGCCCGCGAGCCCGCTCCGGCGGGTAGGACGGGGTGAACTCCGGCCCCGGCGCGCCGAACCGGAGCGTGACCTGGACGCGGTAGTCGAGGCCCTGCGGCGCCACCTGGTAGGGGCCGAGCACGACGTGCCACCGACCGGGGCGGATCGGGCCAGGCAGGTAGCCGGGGGTCGCTCGGTCGCGGGCGACGGTGAACTCGGTGCGGAGCCCGCCCGACCAGCCGCGGAAGCCGCGCCCGCCGAGTTCGGTGCCGCGCTCGTCGAAGAGGCCGATGTCGCAGGAGTTGCCGGGCGTCCCGGCGGGGACGGTCGGCCGGTCGTAGCCGTAGGAGACGGCGATCTCCCGGACCCCGGCCGGGACGTCGAACGGCAGGAGGACGAAGTCCGGGGCGCCGGTGGGGAGATGGCCGGCGAGGACGGTCGTCCGGTCGGGTGTCGCGTCGGCTGCCCCGGCGGGGGTGGCGGCCGCCAGACCGAGGGCGGTGACGGCGCCGGTGGCCAGGCCGGTCCGGATCAGGCCCCGCCGGTCGAGCCCGGGCCGGCCGGCCTGCGCCTCGTCAGCCTGCGGTGCGTCGGGCCGGGAGGGCTCGGTGGCCTCGGTGGCCTCGGCGGGGTGGTCGGTGTCGCGGTCGGTCATCGGAGCCTCCGGTCTCGGGCGGACACCGGCGGCGGGCGGACACCCGGCCGGTACGCCCGCCCCCCTACCCCCGCCGGTGAACCCCCGGTGAGCCGGGCCCCACCGGGGTGGGGCGGGTCAGTGAAGGTGCCCCGGGACGTCGACCTCGACGGCCAGCAGCCGGCCGGTGCGGGTGCCCTGCGGTGGCGGCCATCGGGCGGCGGTCAGGAAGAGGGTCCGGCCGTCCGGGCCGCCGAGGGCGCAGGAGAAGCAGCCGCGGTCGAGCTCGATCCGCCGGAGCACCTCGCCGCCCTCGCGGACCCGGACGCAGCAGCGGCCGGGGACGTCGGCGAACCAGACCGCGCCCTCCGCGTCCAGGCAGATGCCGTCCGGTGCCGAGCCGGCCACCTCGGCCCAGATCCGGCGGTCGGTCAGCCCGCCGTCGGGAGCGATGGTGAAGGCGGTGAGCCGGCTCGCGTACGACTCGGCGACGATGAGCGTCGAGCCGTCGGGGGTGACGGCCATGCCGTTGGGGAAGGCCAGGTCGTCGGCCACCCGGCGGACCGAGCCGTCCGGGGTGACCAGGGCGAGCAGCCCCGGGGCGGGGGCCTCGCCGCCCATCAGGTCGAACCCGATGCCGTTGACGTAGGCGTTGCCGCGCCCGTCCACGGCCACCTCGTTCCACGGCCGGTCGGAGAGCGGCCGCAGGTCCGCGTACGGGGCCAGGGTGCCGTCCGCCTCGCGGCGCAGCAGGTGCCGGTCGCCGCCGGCGACGACCAGCAGGCGGCCGTCCGGCTCGGGCAGCCAGTCGATGCAGAACGGGAACGAGGGGACGGTGGCGGCGACGTCGGCCCGGCCGTCGCTCCCGACCGTGATCAGCTCCTGCGCGCCCCAGTCGCAGAGCCAGAGCCGGCCGTCGTGCCAGCGGGGCGACTCGCCGAGGGCGAGCCCGGTCAGAACGGTGCGGACGGTGCGGACGGGGTCGGCGCCGGGCTCGGCGGCCGTGTGCGGTTCGGGCATCGGTGCTCCTCGGTGGGCGGCCCGGGCGGCCGGGCCGCTGGGCTGTCCGGCGTAGGACGTCGGACCGGCCGACTTCCTGTTCCACCCGCGGCCGGGGCTCGCTCCCGGCCGGGGGAGCCGCGCTGGGGCCGGGGTGTGGAGTTGCGGGTGGTGGCCGATCGGTATTCATAGAAGCAGACGGGTGGTTTGTCTGACTTTATGACGAATGCGGAGGCATGGGCATGGGGCTGAGTCGTCGGGCGGTCCTGGTGCTGGCGGCGGGCGGCGCGCTGGCGGGGTGTCAGCCGCTCGCCGGGGCCGGACGCGGGCCGCAGGGCGTCGCCACGGCGGCGGCGTCCGCCGCCTCGGCGGTCGCCGCCGGGCCCACCGCCACCGAGCCCGCCTCCGCACCACCCTCCGTGCCGCCCGCTTCGGCCCCTCCGGTCGTCGCCGAGCCGCCCGCCGCGCCGGAGCGGCTGCCCGCTCCCGCCGTCGGCCGGACCGCGGTGGTGGCCCGGTACGGGGACGCCGCGCCGGAGGACTGGGGCCTGGAGGTGCCCGGAGTGATCACCGCGCTGCCGGACGGGGAGCGGGCCACGGCGCTCACCTTCGACGCCTGCGGGGGGCCCGGCGGCTCCGGCTACGACGCGGACCTGATCGACCTCCTCCGGGCGAACGGCGTCCCCGCGACGCTCTTCCTCAACGCCCGCTGGATCGACGCCAACCCCGCCGAGTTCGAGAGCCTCGCCGGCGATCCGCTGTTCGAGATCGCCAACCACGGGACGGCGCACCGCCCGCTCTCGGTCGCCGGCCGCTCCGCCTACGGGATCAGGGGCACCCGGGACGCGGGCGAGGTGTACGACGAGGTCGCGGGCAACGCGGCGAAGCTGGCCGCACTGCTCGGCCGGCCGCCGCGCTTCTTCCGCTCCGGCACCGCCCACTACGACGACGTCGCCACCCGGATCGTCACCGGACTGGGCGAACGCGTCGCCGGTTTCACCGTCAACGGCGACGGCGGCGCCACCCTCGGCGCCGCGCAGGTCCGGCGCGAGGTGGCGGCCGCGCCGCCCGGCGCGATCGTGATCGCCCACATGAATCACCCGGGCGGCGGGACGGCTCCCGGCTTCGCGGCGGCCCTGCCGACCATGCTGGCGGCGGGCCGCCGCTTCGTCCGCCTCGGTGACGCCCTGGCCTGAGCCGGCGGGCGCGGCTCGCCCGGACGCCGCACCGTCCGGCGCCCGGTTTGTCAAGCGACCGTCCGAACTCTCCCACCCCGTACCGGAAGCGCTCCGGGGGGCAGGGCCGACGACGGCGGCCGCCCCGACGGGGCCGCCCGGAGGCGGGGAGAGGACGGGAACGGCACCGGAACAGGGCCGGAACGCAGCGGGAACGCCATCGGAACGGGGAGCGCCGCTGCCCGCTCCGCCCCCGGCGCCGGTCGGTGCCGTGCGGCCGGGCGGCCCGCCCGGATCCTGGAATTCGGTGACCTGGTGCGGCCCGGGACCGCGAACTGGGCGCATACTTCCAGGGATGACGAAATCACCTGCGCCGAGACGCCACCTGCCCACCAGTCCCTTCCGAACCGAGGTTCCACCGCCGCTCAAGGAGTTCGCCGCCGGTGACCGCGTGACCCACGACCAGTACGGTCTGGGCCGCATCATCAGCACCGAGACGGCCGGCCAGGGCGCGGTCCTGGTCGACTTCGGCTCGCACCAGGTGCGAGTCGTTCAGCCCTACGACAAGCTGTTCAAACTCTGAGCCGGGCCGGCCGCCGGAACCCCAGGCGGCCGATCCGGCCCTTCCCGACCCAGCCGCCCCGGCGGCCCGGGCCGCCGTGCGCTACCCGCGTGCGCCCGGCAGAACGGTGATCGCGGTGGCGAGCAGGCCGTCGCGCACGGCCCACCGCCCGTCGAACCCGGAGAGGCGGTGTCCCTCCACCACCGGGCCCGGGACCAGCAGGACGGCGTGGAAGGTGCCGTCCGGACGCAGCGTGATGTCCGCCTCCGAGAAGTCCAGGAAGATGCCGGTGAGCGGGAACCACGCCTTGTAGACGGCCTCCTTGGCGCTGAACAGCAGCCGGTCCCAGGGCAGCCCCGGGTGGTCCGCGAGCAGCTTGCCGTTCCGCTCCTGCTCGGCGGGGAGCGCGATGGTGCCGAGCACGCCCTCCGGCAGGGCCTCGGCCGGTTCGGCGTCGATGCCGATCGAGACGACCTCGCCCGCGCGGGCGACGGCCGCGCCCCGGAAGCCGGCGCAGTGCGTCAGGCTGCCGACCACCCCGTCGGGCCAGCTCGGTGCGCCGCGCAGGCCGGGCACCAGCGGCCGGTACGGGACGCCGAGCCGGCCGAGCGCGAGGCGGGCGCAGTGCCGGACGGTGGTGAATTCCCGTCGCCTGGTCTCGACGGCGCGGGCGATGACCGCCTCCTCGGCCGGCTCCAGCCGCGCCTGCGGCGGGTCGTCGTAGGCCGTCTCCACCACGACCGATGCGGGAAGCAGTTCGCCGATCACAGGTCCCCCCTGAATGTGTGGCATGCGTACGACGGTGAGCTTAACCCGGCCGGCCCGTCCCGGAGGAGGGCCAGCCGGTGGCCGAAGGCCGCCGTGACGACCCGCCGCAGCGACCCGAGGACCCGCCGCGGCTACTCGAAGGCCGCCGCGGCCTCGCGCAGGGCCCGGGCGACCGTCTCGGGGTCGTACGGCGCCGGGTCGCCCGGCCGGTAGGTGACCGCGCGGAGGCCGCCGGTGTAGCGGAACGAGCGGTGCCGCTCGTACACCGGCCAGGAGACCGGGGACTTGCGGTCCACCCCGACGCTGATGCCCTGGAACGGCGCCATGCCGATCAGTTGGTGGACCGGCCCGAGCCGCCCGCCCTCGGCGCCGTCGACCAGCAGGCGGAACTCCCACCGGAGGTCCGCCACCGCCGTGGCCTCGACGGTGATCAGGTGCGCGCCCGGCGCGAGCGGGCCGCCGTCGGCCTCGATCAGCTCGCCGTACTGGTTGTAGGCGAACCGCAGTCGGCCGTGCTCGACGTACAGGCTGTAGCCGCCGCCCTGGTCGCCGTGCGACACCAGCACGCCCTGGTCGCCGGCGCCGTGCGCGGTCAGCTCGACCTCGATGCGGAAGGAGCGGAAGGAGATCAGCCGGGACGAGCGGTACCGCTCCAGCTCGGGGGTGCCCGCGAGCAGGGTGACCGGCCGCCGCAGCCGCTCGGCCTCCGGGCCGCGCAGGGCGAGCGCGCCGCTGCCGTCGGCCAGCGGGAAGACGCCGTTGCGCCAGGCGGCGGCCTCCCAGGCGGCGGACAACTCCTTGACCAGGTCGGGGTGTTCGGCGGCCACGTCGTGGATCTCGGTCGGGTCGGTGCGCAGGTCGTGGAGCGCCCACTCGCCGTCGTCGTAGGGCGCGCCGAAGCGGTGCAGGGTGACCAGCTTCCAGCCGTCCCGGTAGTAGCTGCGGTTGCCGGTCATCTCGCAGTACTGCTCGGGGTGGGTGGACGCGGCCGCCGGGTCGCGCAGGACCGGCGCGAAGCTGATCCCGTCCAGGGACTGCACCGGCTGCCCGGCGCGCTCCGACGGCCGTTCCACCCCGGCGAGTTCGAGCAGCGTGGGCAGGATGTCGGTGACGTACTGGTACTGCGGCCTGACCCCGGGGTCGTGCTCGGCGCGCGGCAGGCCGGCCGGCCAGGAGAGGACGAAGGGCACCCGCACGCCGCCCGCGTAGGTCTGGCCCTTGTAGAAGCGGAAGGGCGTGTTGGAGGCCATGCCCCAGCCGCGCGGGTAGTGCACCAGGCTCTGCGGGCCGCCGATCAGCTCGATCTCCCGCTCGACGTCGGGGTTCCAGTCGGCCGGCAGGCTCGGGTGGTGGACGAAGCGGCTGAAGTAGCTGCGGGTGCCCTCGGCGCCGCCCTCGCCGGTGCCGCCGTTGTCGGAGGTGAACACGATGATGGTGTTGTCGAGCTCGCCGAGCGCGGCGAGGGTGTCGGTGAGCCGGCCGAGGTTCTGGTCGACGTTGTCGACCATCGCCGCGTACACCTCCATGTAGCGGGCGTACAACTTCTTCCGGACGTCGGCGAGTTCGGACCAGGGGCCGACGTCGTAGCCGGCCTCGGCGTTGCGGTCGGGCAGCTCGGTGCCGGCGGGGAAGTGGCCGGCGGCGAGCTGGCGGGCGAAGCGGGCGGCGCGCAGCTCGTCCCAGCCCTCGTCGTAGCGGCCCCGGTGCCGGGCGAGGTCGGCGGGCTTGGCCTGGAGCGGGCCGTGCACCGCGTTGTGCGCGAGGTAGAGGAAGAACGGCTTGTCGGCGTCGTGCGCGCGCAGCGACTTCACCATGGCGATGGCCCGGTCGGTGATGTCGTCCGTGTAGTAGTAGTCGTCGGGGAACTCGTCGATGTCCAACGGGCTGTTGTCGCGGACGAGTTGGTGCGGGTGGAAGAGGCTGGTCAGGCCTTCGAGGACGCCGTAGTACTGGTCGAAGCCCTTCTGCAACGGCCAGTTGGCGCGGTTGTCGGCGGCGTTGGAGGCGGAGTCGCGGGTCAGGTGCCACTTGCCGACGGCGTAGGTGGCGTAGCCGTTGTCGTGCAGCGTCTCGGCCAGCGTCGGGATGTCCGCGGCCACCTCCATGCCGTAGCCGGGGAAGCCGGGGTCGGCGTTGGCGACGAAGGAGTAGCCGACCCGGTGCGGGTTGAGGCCGGTGAGCAGCGCCGCGCGGGCGGGCGAGCAGAGCGGCATGGTGTGGTAGTTGGCCAGCTTGACGCCGCCGGCCGCGAGCCGGTCCAGGGTGGGTGTGGGGATCTCGGCGCCGAAGGGCCCGATGTCGCTGTAGCCCATGTCGTCGACGAGCACGACGACGATGTTGGGCGCCCCCTCGCGCGGGCGGACCGGCTGCGGCCAGGCGGGGGTGGACGCGTCGAAGGTCCGTCCGACGGTGCCGGCGAATCCGGCGTACGGGTCACGGCGCCCGGGATCGTGCGCGGGCTCGGACCCGGGGGCGGGTTCGTGGCCGGGCTCGGGGGTGGTGCTCATGCGGTGCTCCTGAGGGTGGGGCCGACGGTGTCCAGGCGCGGTACGGCGGCCAGGAGTTCGACGGTGTACGGGTGCTCGGGCGCGGTGACCACCCGGTCGGCCGGGCCGGTCTCGACGATCCGGCCGCGGTGCATCACGGCGATCCGGTGGCTGACCTGGCGGACGACGGCGAGGTCGTGGGCGATGAACAGGACGGCGAGGCCGAGTTCGCGCTGGAGCCGGGCGAGCAGCTCGATCACCTGGGCCTGGACCGACACGTCCAGGGCGGAGACCGGCTCGTCGCAGATCAGCACGCTCGGCCGGGGTGCCAACGCGCGGGCGATGCCGATCCGTTGGCGCTGGCCGCCGGAGAAGGCGCGCGGGTGGCGGTCCGCCGACTCCGGCTCCAGGCCGACCTGTCGGAGCAGTTCGGCGACCCGTGCGGCCCGCTCGGCCGCGGTGCCTAGACCGTGCGCGATCAGCGGCTCCTCGATGATCCGGCCCGCCGTCATCCGCGGGTTGAGCGAGGAGTACGGGTCCTGGAAGACCATCTGCAGCTCCCGGCGGGCGGCCCGGCCGCCGTCGCGCCCGAGCTCCTCGCCCCGGAACCGGATGGTGCCCGACGACGGCGCGTGCACCTGGACGAGTGC
Organism: Kitasatospora sp. NPDC058218; assembly: GCF_042882445.1. Classification (NCBI taxonomy): domain Bacteria; kingdom Bacillati; phylum Actinomycetota; class Actinomycetes; order Kitasatosporales; family Streptomycetaceae; genus Kitasatospora; species Kitasatospora sp. NPDC058218. Next base: position 9,064 of record NZ_JBHVWC010000001.1, read on the forward strand.
GCGCGCCAGCGTGGACTTCCCGGAGCCGGACTCGCCGACCAGTCCGAGCGTCTCGCCGGGGTGCAGCTCCAGGTCGACGCCGTCCAGCGCGGTGACCCGCCGCCGGCGGGGGCCGTACGTCTTGCGCAGGCCGCGGACGGTCAGCAGCGGTTCGGGGCCCGGGAGGCTGTTGGCGGCGGCCTCGGAGGGTGCCTCCAGGCGCGGGACGGCGGCCAGCAGCTGCTTGGTGTACGGGTGCCGGGGCGCGGCGAGCACCTCGTCGGTGTCGCCCCGCTCGACCACCCGGCCGTCGCGCAGCACCAGGATCCGCCGGCAGGTCTGCGCGATCACGCCGAGGTCGTGGCTGATCACCACCAGGGCGGTGCCGGTCTCCCGGTTGATCCGGGAGAGCAGGCGCAGGATCTGCTGCTGGACGGTCGGGTCGAGTGCGGTGGTCGGCTCGTCGGCGACCAGCACCTCGGCGTCGTTGGCCAGGGCGAGCGCGATCATGATGCGCTGGCGCTGACCGCCGGAGAACTGGTGCGGGTGGTCGCCCAGCCGCTCGGCGGCGCCGGGGATGCCGACCAGGTCGAGCAACTCGACGGCCCGGGCGGCGCGTTCGGCCCGGCCGGCCCCGCTGTGGGCGCGCAGGGCCTCGTCGAGCTGCTTGCCCACGGTGAGGACCGGGTTGAGCGAGGACATCGGGTCCTGGAAGATCATCGCGATCCGCCGCCCGCGCAGGCCGCGCAGCGCGGCCTCGGGCAGCGCGGAGAGGTCCTGTCCGTCCAGCTCGACCGAACCGGCGGTGATCCGGCCGCCGGCCGGCAGCATGCGCAGCAGCGCCAGCGCGGTGGTCGACTTCCCGGAGCCGGACTCGCCGACCAGTCCGAGCGTGTCGCCGGCGGACAGCTCGAAGCCGACTCCGTCGACGGCCCTGGTGGCGTCGAACTCGACGGTGAGATCGCGTACCTGAAGGACTGGGCGGCTCAACGGCGGATCCCCCTGTTCAGAGCCTCGGCGATCAGTGTGAAGCCGAGCACCAGCGCGGTGGTCGCGGCGAGCGGGGCGGCCGCGAAGGTGGGGTGGGTGGAGAGGTAGGCGACGGACTGGCTGAGGATGGAGCCGAGGGTGGGCTCCGGCGGGCGGACGCCCAGCCCCAGGAAGCTCATCGCGCCCTCGATGAAGACGCCGATGGAGAGGGCGACGGCGGTCTGCACGATCAGCGGGTCGGCGGCGTTGGGGACGACGTGGCGCAGCAGCACCCGGAGCCGGGACGCCCCGCCGACCCGGGCGGCCAGGGCGTACTCGCGCTCCCGCTGGACCAGGATGCCTGCCCTCAACTGGCGCCCGAAGCCGGGTATTTCGGCGAGTGCGATGACGATGAGCACCGGCCAGCGGCCGGGGCCCAGCACGGCCGTCACGGCGAGCGCCAGGATGATGCCGGGGAAGGCGAGCAGCAGGTCGAAGGCGCGCTGGACGGTGACGTCCGCCCACCGGGAGGAGGCCGCGAGCAGGGCGAAGGAGCAGCCGAGCAGGGCGCCGACCGGGACGGCGCTGAAGGTGATCGCGAGATCGGTGCCGATGCCGTGCAGCACCCGGCTGAAGAGGTCACGGCCCAGGTCGTCGGTGCCGAAGGGGTGGTCGGCGCTGGGGCCGGCGAGCGCGAGGGCGCTCTGTGCGTCGGGGTCGAGGTCGGTGAGCAGCGGCGCGAACAGGCCGGCCAGCGCGATCACGCCGACCAGGGTCAGGCCGGTGAGGCCGCGCCCGGTGAGCAGACCGGCCAGGTAGCGGTTGCGGTGGGCGCGGGCGGTGCGCCTCGGCGCCTCGGCGCTCGGGGTGGTCAGGGCGGTCATCGGTCACTCCCACCGGATCCGGGGGTCCAGCCACGCGTACACCAGGTCGGTGAGCAGCTGGACGGCGACATGGACGGCGACGATCAGCAGCAGGAGGTCCTGCACGACCGGGTAGTCGCGGCGGATCACCCCCTGTTCGATCAGCTGGCCGAGGCCCGGCCAGGCGAAGATCCGCTCCACCAGTACGGCCCCGGCGATGAGTTGGCCGATCTGCAGGCCGAGTACGGTGATCGTGGACGGCAGTGCGTTGGGCAGTGCGTGCTGCCAGACGATCCGCCGGCGGGAGACGCCGAGGGCGGTGGCGGTGCGGACGTAGTCCTCGGCGAGGGCCCGTTCCAGGCCGTCCTTGAGGTAGCGGGCGAGGACGGCGGCGCTCGGCAGGGCCAGGCAGACGGCCGGCATCAGCAGGTACTGCACGGCGAGGTCGGGCTGGTCGAGCAGGGACTCGTGGCCGCCGGCCGGCAGCAGTCCGAGGGTGACCGCGAAGAGCAGCACCAGCAGCACGCCGGTGACGAACGGCGGCACCGCCAGGACGGCGGTGGTGAAGGCGCGCACGGCCGCGGCGACCGGCCGGCGGCGGGTGGTGGCGCCGAGCACGCCGAGCGGCAGAGCGATCACGATCACCAGCAGCAGGGCGCCGAGGGTGAGTTGGGCGGTGGCGCCGATCCCGTTGCCGATCAGGTCGGAGATCCGGCCGCCGATCGCGTAGCTGGGCCCGAGGTTTCCGGTGAGCAGGTCGCCGATCCAGCGGACGTACTGCGTGAGCAGCGGCTGGTCGAGGCCGAGGCGGCCGCGGATCGCGGCGACGGCCTCCGGCCCGGCGTCGGGCCCGGCCAGCGAGGTGGCCGGGTCGCCGGGGATCAGCCGGAGGATGAGGAAGACCAGGAAGGAGGCGAGGAGGAGGACGAGCAGCCCGGAGGGGAGCCGCTTGAGCAGGAAGGAGCGCATCGGTCAGGCCGTCAGGTAGGCGTCGTCGAGGTTGAGGTAGCCGAACTTGTTGAGGTCGGTGCCCCGGGCCTTCTGGCCGGCCACCTCCACCAGGCCGGCGATGGCGAGGTCGATCACGAACTCCTCGTCCAGCAGCACGTCGGTGATCTGCTGGTGGAGCGCCTTGGCCTCCGGGCTGTCGCTGTCCGAGCGGTGCCACGCCTTCTGGACGAGGTCGGTGTAGGCGGGCGAGCTGAAGTGCGAGCTGTTCCTGGCCTCGTTGAACGGGTACGCGCTGACCGTGAGGGTGGCGGGCTGGAGCTGGGCGAACCCGTGGCTGAGCGTCCAGAGGGCCGGCATGGACTGCGCGATGAGCTGCTTCTGCATGGTGGGGGAGTCGGTGGGCTGGAGCACCGTCTCGATGCCGACCTGCTGGAGGTCGTACTGCAGGATCTGGGCGATCGCGGTGTTGCCCGGGTCGTTGGAGTGCGCGAACGGCAGGGTGATCGGGCCGACGCCGGCCTCCTTGAGCAACTGCCGCGCCTTGTCGGGGTCGTGGCGGTAGCGGTTGGCGTTGGCCTCGCTGTACGCGGGCGAGGACTTGGGCCACGGCACGGCCGAGACGGTGCCGTAGCCGCCGAGCGCCTGCTGCACCAGCCGGTCGCGGTCCACCGCCCAGGCGATGGCCTGCCGGACCCGCTTGTCGCTCACGTGCTCGGCGGTGAGGTTGGCGCCGATGTAGTAGGCGCCGGAGCCGGTGTCGTACTGCTTGACCCGGAACTGCGGGTCGCCCTTGAGGGTGGCCACGTCCTTGCCCCGGATGGCGTAGGAGAGGTGGGTCTGGCCGGTCCTGAGCGAGGAGAGCAGCGACTCCGCCTGCGGGACGATCCGGATCTCGACCCCGTCCAGGTAGGGGCGGCCCGGGTTCCAGTACTTGTCGTTGCGGGCGAACGTGATCGAGCTGCCGGGCTTGCGCTCGGTGAAGGTGAACGGGCCGGTGCCGATCAGCCTGGTGCCGGCGACGGCGTCCTCGATGCTGGCCGAGTCGGGGATGATCATGAACTCGAAGAGGTCGAAGAGGTTGCTGACCGGGTGGGCGAGGACGAGGGTCAGCTCGAAGTCGCCGTTCTTGCGGAAGTCGGTGACGGCGGCGGCGGTGGAGCGCAGCTGGGCCGAACGGGCGGGGTTCTGCAGGTTCTTGACGGCGAACACCACGTCGTCGGCGGTGAACCGGCGACCGCTGTGGAAGAGCACGTCCTCGCGCAGCTTGAGGGTGACGCTGGTGCCGTCCGCGCCGAGCTGCCAGGAGGTGGCCAGTTCGGGCTGCGGGCGGAGCTGGTCGTCGTAGCGGGTCAGGGTGTTGAAGACCAGGCGCTGGACGAGGGTGTTGGCGCTCTGGGCGAAGAGCAGGCTCGGGGTGAAGTCGATCCCGGTGCCCACGGTGAGGACGCCGCCGCGCCGCGGGGTCGCCGAACCGCTCGCGGCGGAGGAGGCGGTGTCCGCGGCCGAGCGGCAGGCCGCCAGCGTCAGCAGGCCGGCCCCGGCGAGGCTCCCGCGCAGCAGGGCGCGCCGGGAGAGGCCGGAGGGGGAGGGGGAGGTGAACGCGGTCATGGCGGGTCCTTCGGGAGGGCGGGCGATCGGGAGGAGGGGTGGCGGCGGGAGCGGTCGGTCGGCGGTGGGCTACCGCAGCAGGCCCCGCCCGCTCGGCGGCGTCCGGGCGGCCGCCGCCGTCGCCTGCAGCGGCCGGGCGTACAGCACGCCCAGCACCGCGGCCCCGGCGGCCACGGCCAGCGCGTCCGGGCCGCGCTGTTGGGCGATCACCAGGTCCGCGTCCCGCCGCAGGTGCGAGCGGCGGGCGAACTCGGCGCGCACCACGTCCAGATAGGCCGGGTCGAGCAGGGTGAAGGTCTCGGTCAGCACCACCAGGTCGGGGTTGACCACGTCCGCCAGCAGTGCCAGCGCGCGGCCGATCACCTCGGAGCGCCGGCGGACCAGTCGGTCGGCGCGCGGGTCGCCGACCCGCACCGCGGCCATCAGCTCGGCCCGGTCCGGCCGTTCGGTGACCCCGGCCGCGGCGGCCGCCTCGAACAGCGTGGTGTCCGAGGCGGCCGCCGCCAGACAGCCCAGCCGGCCGCAGTGGCAGAGCGCGTCGCTGTCGGGGACGGGCAGGTGCGCGACGTCCCCGGTGGCCGAGGCCGGCCCGAGGTGGACCACACCGGCCACCGCCAGCGCCGCGTCGACCACATGGCCGACGAAGAGCTGGACCATGCTGCGGCGCGCCGCCGGGTGGCCGAAGAGGATCTCCGCCTGGGTGAGTGCCCGGGCGTGGTTGTCCACCTGGACGGGGAGCCCGCTGGCCCGCGCCAGCAGCTCGCCGAGCGGCATGTCCTGCCAGTCCAAGGGGTCGTGACGGACCGTCATGCCGCGTTCCGGGTCCACCGTGCCGCCGGTGACCGCGCCGAGGGCGATCACCCTGCGGCCGCCGGGCACGGTGGCCAGCAGCCGGGGCAGCCGCTCCAGCAGGGGCTTGAGCACCGCGTACCCGGTACGGCCGCGGTTGCTCGACTCCTGCCGGTACAACACGTTCCCGCGCAGGTCCAGGAGCGCGAAGGTGGTGTACGGCACCCCGATGTGCAGCCCGGCGACGGCGAGCCGGTCGGTGTCGATGTCGACCGGCTGCTGCGGCCGGCCCACCGACCCCACCCCGCCACCGGTCAACTCCGGCCGCTCGCCGAGCAGTCCGAGCCGCAGGAGGTCCACCACCTGCCGGGACACCGCGGAGGCGCTGAGGCCGGTGAGCGCGGCGACCCGGCTGCGCGCGATCGGCCCGTGGTCGAGCACGGTCCGCAGCACGGCGGCGGCGTTGACGTCCCGCCGTTCGTCCCCGATCCGCAGGACGGGGCGCGGGTGCGTGTCCGACATCGACGGGCCTTTCGCAGGTGGTGTGGTGTGGTGTGGTGGGGATGCGGGTCGGCAGGAGCCGGCGGGAGGGTCAGCCCTGGAGGGCCGCGGCCTCCAGCTCCGCCGCCGGCACCAGCCCGGCCACCTTCGGGGGCTCGGTCGGCTCCAGCAGCCGGCTCGGGGTGCCGTCCACGCCCACCGGCAGGTCGCCGTCCAGGGTGATCCGGCGGACCAGGCGCGGCTCGTCGCCGTAGTCGTTGACGGCGTAGTGCTGGGTCGCCCGGTTGTCCCAGATCGCCACGTCGCCGACCTGCCAGTCCCAGCGCACGGTGTTCTCCAGCCGCTCCACGTACCGCTGGAACAGCTCGATCAGGGCCCGGCTGTCGGCCCCCGAGACGCCCTGGACGCGCTGCGCGAACGCGCCCAGCAGCAGGGTCTTCTCACCGGTCACCGGGTGGACGCGGACCACCGGGTGCTCGGTCTTGAAGGCGGTGGAGACGAACACCCGGCGGAAGAGCGCGGCGACCTCGGCGTTGTCGGCCAGCTCGGGCCGCAGGGCCAGGCTCGCCGCGTAGTCGTAGTCGTTGGTGTGAACCGCGCGCAGGCTCTCGGCCAGCACCTTCAGCGGCTCCGGGAGGTCCTGGTAGGCGGCGACGGTGTTCGCCCACACCGTGCTGCCACCGGCCGGCGGCAGCTCCAGCGCGCGGAGGATGGACGCCTTCGGGTAGGACGGCACGAAGGTGACGTCGGTGTGCCAGTTGTTGGCGCGCACACCCTTGGTGGCGTCCAGCTCGAAGATGAACCGGCCGTCGGCGCTGGGCACGGTCGGGTGGCCGACCGGCTGGCCCAACAGCCGGGCGAACGCCTCGTGTTCGGCGTCGTCCAGGTGCTGCTGGCCACGGAAGAAGAGCACCTTGTGGCGGTACAGCGCGGCCTCGACGGCGGCGACGGTCTCGGCGGTCAGGTCGCCGCCGAGGCGGACGTCGTGGACGATCGCACCGATCCGGCCGGCGGCCGGGGTGATGCGGAGGTCGGTGAGGGCAGCGGTCATGGCGGATCCTCGGCTTTCACGGGGCACGGGAAGGGGAGGTGGAACGGGCGGGGAGCGGGGAGGGCGGCCGCCGGGCGCACGGGTCCGTGGCAGGGCGGCGCCGCGGCGCGGGATGCGCGGTGGGCGGCCGGCACGGGACATGCGGGCACGGCGGGCCGTGCGAGGGGGGCTGGTCCGGCCTGCCGGATCAGCTGGTGAGCGCTCCGCGACAACAACGGCGGAGGGCGCCGCAGAAGCGGGAACAGGCAGGGCTCTGGACACGGGGAACGGTGGTCATCGGCCCTCCTTCCGGCGTGCTGCGAGTGGGCTCGGCGCTCATCGTGCTGAAGTCCGAGGCCTGCTGTCAATCACCGTTCTGCCTGCTGGGAACGGGTGTTGCGGCAGGATGAAGCCCCGTTGCGGCCGATGTCCGGGTGATGTCCGGCGCGCTTCCCGACCGTATTCGACCTTGTCGCGGGCGTGTCGCAGTTATTAACTCTCGGAGCGCAAGAAACCCGGCCCGGCCGCCGGGGCCCTCAGGAACCGCCGGGTTCCGGGGGGATCGCACCGGGCGCGACAATCTCCGCATGATGATCACTGCGCGTGCGCTCAACCGTGCCACGCTCGCCCGACAACTGCTCCTCGGCCGCGAGTCGCTCGACGTCGTCGACGCGGTACGACGTGTGGTCGCCCTCCAGGCACAGCAGCCCGCCTCGCCGTACCTCGCGCTGTGGAACCGGCTGAGCGACTTCGACCCGGCCGGTCTCGACGCGGCGCAGGCCGACTTCCGGACGGCCCGGACGACCCTGATGCGGGTCACGCTGCACACGGTCCACGCCGAGGACTACCCGGCCCTCCGTGCGGCCATGGAGCCGGTCCTGCGGGCCTCCAGGCTCGGCGACTCCCGTTTCACGGCGTCCGGACTCACCGCCGACGACGCCCGGGCACTGCTCCCGGACCTCCTGGACTTCGCCGACCGGCCACGGACCAACGCCGAGTTCGGGGACTGGCTGGAGAACCGGCTGGGCGGCCCGCTGGAGCCGGCGGCGTGGCGGATGCTGCGCCAGTACGCCCCGCTGTGGCACGTGCCCACCGCGCGGCCCTGGTCGTTCGACAGCCGGCCGCCGTACGTCGCGGCGAGCCCCCGGCCGGCGCCGGCGGACCCCGACGCCGCGTCCGAGGGCCTCAAGACCCTGATCCGCCGCTACCTGGAGGGCTTCGGCCCGGCGTCGGTGGCGGACATGGCGCGGTTCGCGCTGGTCGGACGGGCTCGGGTCAGGGCGGCGGTGCAGGCGCTCGGCGACGCGCTCGAACAGCTGGAAGGGCCCGACGCCACCGTGCTGTACGACATCCCCGGCGCCCCCCGGCCGGCCGAGGAGACACCCGCTCCGCCCAGGCTGATGGCGATGTGGGACAGCGTCCTGCTCGCCCACGACGACCGGAGCCGCGTCGTCCCGCCCCCCTACCGCAAGCACGTGACCCGCGTGAACGGCGACGTGCTGCCCACGCTGCTCGTCGACGGCCACGTCGCGGGCGTCTGGCGCGCCGTCGACGGAGGCATCGAGGCCGGCGCCTTCCACCCCCTGCCCGACCACGTCTGGAACGGCCTGGCCGCGGAGGCCGCGGCACTCACGGCGTTCCTCGCCGACCGCGACCCCGGGGTCTACCGCCGCTACGACCACTGGTGGGCCAAGCACTTGCCGGCCGCCGAGACACGGCTGCTTCCGGGGTGAGCAGCCGCGGCCCGGGGCGGAGGGGGCGTGTCCCGCGGGGGAGTGCGATGCTTCCCCGGAGTCCTGTCGTGTCGACCCCGTCGCCCAGACCCGAGGAGAAGCCCGTGCGTGCCGAACCCGTTGCCGACACCCCCTGTCTCGCCCTGGGCGAAGGTCCGGTCTGGGACGGGGCCGCCCAGTGCCTGCACTGGATCGGTATCCCGGACCGCCGGGTGCTCACGCTGCACCGGCCGAGCGGCCGGGTCACGGTGCTCGAACTGGACGTCACCCCGGGCACGTTGATGCCGGCCCCGCAGGGGCGGCCGGTCCTCGCGACCGAGCGTGGCTTCGAGGCGCTGGACACCGCCACCGGCCGGACGGAGTTGCTCGCCGCCGTCGAGGCCGACCGCCCGGAGCGCCGGATGAACGACGGCAAGCGGGATCCGTACGGCCGGCCGGTCGCCGGCACCATGCAGCGCACCGAGCCCCGGCAGCCCGGGTCGCTGTACCGGCTGGAGCCCGACGGGTCGGTGCGGCCGATCCTGGACGGCCTGTCCATCCCCAACGGACTGGCCTGGCCCGAGCCGGACCGCCTCTGGCACATCGACACCCCGACCCGGCGGATCGAGCTCCACGAGTACCCCGAACACGGCCCGGTCGGCCGTCGGATCCGCTCGCTGGACGTCTCCCACCTGCCGGGGATGCCCGACGGCATGACGCTGGACGAGGCCGGGAACCTCTGGGTGGCGTTCTGGGACGGCGGGGCCGTGCACTGCCTCTCGCCCGAGGGCCGCCTGCTGGACACCGTGGAGGTCCCGGTGCCGCGCTCGACCAGCTGCGCCTTCGGCGGGCCGGAGCTGGACACGCTGTACGTCACCACCGCCCGCAGCGAGGAGCACCAGCTCTCCGGGGCGTTGTTCGCGCTCGCCGTGCCGGGGGTGCGCGGCCGGGCCTGAGGGTGCGCGGCCGGGTCTGGGGGTGCTCGGCCGCAGCAGTGGTCGGCTGCTGCGGCGGTGGCGCCTCAGGCCTGCGGGCTCACTGGCCGAGCAGGCGGGCGAAGTCCAGCCCGAGGGTGCCGAGCACGGGCAGGGCGCCGAGGTCGGTGACCGCGCCGACCGGGATGCTGTAGCCCTGGTTCACCTCCCGCGGCGCGGGGGCGGGCGTGGCGGCGGCCGTGGTCGCGGTGGTGGCGGTCAGCACGGCGGCGCCGAGCAGGACGGCGCCGAGGGCGGTGCGGAGCGGGGCGTGGATCGCGGTGCGGATCGGGGTGCGCAAGGGGGCCTCCGGGGAGTGAACGCGTGACCTGACAACGCGTCACCCCCTGCCGCGGTCACGTATCGTCCTGCCTTCGGCCGCTTTCGTAAAGCTTCCTGCCTTGTGTCCATGACAACACATCAAAGGTATGGACCTCGCCTCGGGGTGAGGCATACCGTCCTTCCCTGGGCGGGCCGGACGTGCCCGAACTCCACGGCAGCGCAGCCGATTCGGCCTGCTCGGAGGGCTCCCGCAGGTCGTCGCCCCGCCCGTACTCGGTCATGCCGTCCGCACCGACAACCGGAGGGAAACATGCGAGTCGTCAAGAACATCAGGATCCTGGCCGGCGCTCCGCTCGCCGCCGCCGCCCTGATCGCCCTGACCGCGGGCTCCGCCAGTGCCGCGATCCCGATCAACAAGCCGATGACAGGCAAGGCGACGTACTACAACGACGCCGGCTACGGGGCCTGCGGCACCCAGATCAACGCCGGGAACCAGCTGCTGGTGGCGGTCTCGCACACCTGGTGGACCAGTGCGAACCCCAACAACGACCCGCTCTGCAAGGGTATATCGGTCAAGGTGACCTACCAGGGCAAGACGGTCACCGTCCCCGTCAGGGACAAGTGTCCGTCCTGCGACTCCACCCACATCGACCTCAGTCAGCCGGCCTTCGCCAGGCTGGCCCCGTTGGGTCAGGGGGTGATCAACGGCCTGACCTGGCAGTTCGTCAAGACCGGTTTCGCGGGGGAGAGCATCCCGCTGTCCGCGCCCGTCGAGGGCTCGACGATCGGCGCGAGCGCGTCCCGCTGACGTGCGGTGGGACCGGCCGGTGGTGCCGGCCGGTCCCACCCGTGGCGACGGCGCGCCGGCCCGCGCCGGCCCGTGTCGGCCCGTGTCGGCCCGGCGCGCCGTCGGTGGCGCTGCGGCCGGATCAGTCGGCGACCGGTGCGGCGGGAGTCCGGCCCGCCTTCGTGGAGTGCTCCCTCAGGAAGGCTCCCGCGTGGGCGGCGGCCTCCTCCTTCCGGGCGAGAAGGGGGGCGTCCTCCTCCGCGCTGTGTGCCCCGTCGGCGCCCCGGGCGCTCCAGCGCCAGCCGCCCGAGGTCGCGTCGGCGAACAACTCGGCCGTGCCGCCGAACAGGTCCAGGACGCTGCCGTCCCGGCGCGCGGCCGCCTGCCCGTCGACGGCGTCGGGCCACTTCCTGCGGGCGCCCTGCCGGGTGAGGCCCCAGGCCGCGCCGAGCCGTTCGTAGCCCGCGCCGTAGGAGGCGGCGGTCCGGGCGGCCATCGCCGTCAGCCGCTCGACCTCCTGGTCAACCACCTTCCAGGTGCCGAGGACGGCCAGCGCCACCTCGGCGGGGTCCGCCGCCCACATGCGGTCCGCGGAGTACCCGGTCGCCCGGGCGCGCATGGCCGAGGCGAGCGGGTCGAGGGCGTCGAGGAGGATCCGGTCGAGCGCCGTCCGCTCGGTGGTGGTGACGTCAGGTGTCGGCATGGTGGTAACTATAGTTGTCGAAATGCCATTGGGTAACAGTGGTTGTCGATTGGCATATGCCGGATCCGCGTGGGGAGCCGGACCGCCCCGGGCCGCCCGGCGGCTCTGACACTGTGCAGGGCCGGGTGCACGGATCCTGGCACCGTGTCGGTGGCCCGGGCGGTGCGCCGCGGCATAGCGTCCGGGGAGATCACCGAGCGAAGGCAGGTTCCCGTGGGCCGCAGCGGCGACCAATCCCCGGCCGTCAACGGCGGCGTCTCCTTCTGGTACGCGCAGACCGGGCTGCCCGAGCCCCGGCCCGCGCTGCCGGGCGACGCCGACGCCGACGTGTGCATCGTCGGCGGTGGATACACCGGGCTCTGGACGGCGTACCACCTCAAGAAGGCCGACCCCGGTCTGCGGATCACCCTGCTGGAGCGCCGGTTCTGCGGCTACGGCGCCTCGGGGCGCAACGGCGGGTGGCTCTACAACGGGTTCGCCGGGCGCGCGGCCTTCGCCCGCCGGTACGGGCACGGACCGGCCGCCGCGATGCAGCGGGTGATGGACGCGGCGGTCGGCGAGGTGGCCGACACCGTCGCCGCCGAGGGCATCGAGGCGGACCTCGTCCGGGGCGGTGTCCTGGAGGTCGCCCGCACCCCCGCCCAGCTGGCCCGGCTGCGGGCCTTCGCGGAGGCCGAGCGCTCCTACGGCGCGGACCGCATCCACCTGCTGACCGCCGGCGAGACCGGCGAGCGCGTCCGGATCGCGGGCACCCTCGGCGGCACCTGGACGCCCTACGGTGCCCGCGTCCAGCCCGCGAAGCTGGCCCGCGGGCTCGCCGCGGTGGTGGCGGGCCTGGGCGTCCGCATCCACGAGCAGACCCCGGTCACCGCCGTCGAACCGGCCGCCGCCGGCTCCCGCGCCCGCGCCGTCACCCCGCACGGCACCGTCACGGCCGACCACGTGCTGCGCGCCACCGAGGGCTTCACCGCAGGGCTGCGCGGCGAGCGGCGCACCTGGCTGCCGATGAACTCCGCGATGATCGCCACCGAACCGCTGCCGCCGTCCTTCTGGGCCGAGGCCGGCTGGACCGGGCGCGAGGTCCTCGGCGACTTCGCCCACGCCTACATGTACGCGCAGCGCACCGCGGACGACCGGATCGCCCTCGGCGGGCGCGGCGTCCCCTACCGGTACGGCTCGCGCACCGACTCGGACGGGACCACCCAGCCGGCCACCGTCCGCCAGCTGCGCGAGATCCTCGACAGCTTCTTCCCGGCCGCCGCCGACGCCCGGATCGACCACGCCTGGGCCGGGGTGCTCGGCGTCCCGCGCGACTGGTGCGCCACGGTGGACCTCGACCGCGCCACCGGCCTCGGCTGGGCCGGCGGCTACGTGGGCAGCGGCGTCACCACCGCCGACCTCGCCGGCCGCACCCTGCGCGACCTCGTCCTCGGCCGCGACACCGAGCTCACCCGGCTGCCCTGGGTCGGCCACGGCGTGCGCCGCTGGGAGCCCGAGCCGCTGCGCTGGCTCGGCGTCCACGCCCTCTACGCCGCGTACCACGCCGCCGACCGGCAGGAAGCGACCGGCCGCCCCACCAGCTCACCCCTCGCCCGCCTGGCGGACGTGATCTCCGGGCGGCACTGAGCGGGGGCGCGGTGGCTCCCGGACGGCCCGGCGGCCGTTCGGGCGTGCCGCGGTGGCAGCGGCGGTCGCCGCGACGCACGGTGGTCCCGGGGTCGGAGACGGCGGAGGGACGGCGCGGGTGCGCAGATGGCGAGTGGGACTTGTCGGGCTGGCGGTGGCACTGGGGCTCGGTGCGCCGACGGCCTCGGCCGCGCCCGTGCGGCCCGGGTGGGCGGTCGTGGCGGTGGACCAGGAGTCGCGCAGCGTGCTTCTCCTGCAGAGCGCCGAGGAGCTGATGGCCTATCGGCGGCCGGACCGGCTGCCGGTGGTGTGGTCGTGGAGCGCGGACCGCGCGCCGGACCTCGCCGACCTCGCTCCGGCGCACAGCTGGTCGATGCCGGACGAGGCGAAGAGCCGGGTCCGGAACGGGCGCCGCTACCTGCTGACCGCCGCCTCCGGCGGGTTGGTGGCGGCCGTCGACACCGCGACCGGTGGCACGTACTGGGCCGCCGACACCGGCGCCGCCAACCCGCACAGCCTGGAGCTGCTGCCGGACGGGAACGTCGCCGTGGCGGCCAGCGAGGGCGGGTGGGTCCGGCTCTACGCGGCTTCGCAGGGGTCGCGCAGTACCGCCCACGCGGCGTACCCGCTCCCGGGCGCGCACGCGGTGCACTGGGACGGGCGCACCCGACAGCTCTGGGCGGTGGGCACCGACACGCTCACCGCGCTGCGGGTGGGCGGCACGCCGGCCGCGCCCGTGCTCACCGCCGTCCGCAGCGTCGCGCTGCCGGAGCGGGGCGGGCACGACCTCGCGCCGGTGCTCGCCGCGCCGGGCCGGTTCTGGGTGAGCACCGCCGCGCACCTGTGGCAGTACGACCCGGCCGGCGGCCGCTTCACCCGGGTGCGGCTCGGTGACGAGGCCGCGGAGCGCGACATCAAGAGCGTCGGCGACGAACCCGGTACCGGGCGGCTGCTCACCGCCGCCCCGGACCACGCCGGGGCCTGCTCCTGGTGCACCTCCGTCCTGCGGCTCCACCGTCCGGACGGCGTCCGGACGTTGCGCGGTACGCAGGTGTACAAGGCCCGCTGGTGGGCCAGTTGGGGCGGCTGACCGTCGCTCAGGGTGACCACCCGGGGTGGCATTCGGCTGATGCGGCAGATTTTATGCCCCGGCAAACTACTCCAATGGTGGGCAGTTTCCCGTAGGTCAGCGCAAACCTCGGATGCGGTGCCCGCCCTGGGATAGCGTCCAGTCCACCGGGGGGTGCGTGACTGCGTGAGTGCCGCTCCGGTCCGTTCGAACGCATCCGACAAATGCTCTGACTAATTCGGGAGAAACTCGTGGGTAATAGCCTTTCGGAAATCCGGCCGGTCGCCGTGGACGAGCTGCGGCTCGCCGTGGACTCCCTCGCGGCCTTCCCCGCCCGGGGCGGGACCGGGGGCGCCGACGTCCCCGAGCGCTTCGCGGCGGTGGCCGAGCTCTGCCGCGCCGTCGACGGGGTGCTGGACAGCCTGGTCGTCCAGGCCGCCGCCGAGGCCGCCGAGGAGGGGTGGACGGCCGCCCGGATGGCGTCCGAACACGCCGTTTACTACGCCCGGTTGCGGCGGGCGCTGCTGCCCGTCGGGGCGGGCGGCCAGGGCGATGCCGGGCTGAAGAAGCCGTGAGCGCGCCGCACTCCAACGCGCACGTCCTGACCTGCCCCACCCGGTGGAGTGACGTGGACGAGAACGGGCACATCAACAACGCCCGGCTGGTCTCCTACGTCCAGGAGGGGATTTACGACCTCTTCTGCCACCACAAGGTCGCCGTCCGGGAATCCCTCTTTCCCTCCGGATTCCTGATCGCACGGCACGAGATCGATTACCTGGAGCAGTTGCACCACCAGCCGGAGCCATTGCTGGTACGGCTGACGGTGGAGCAGCTGGGCCGTAGTTCCGCCCATGTGGTGGTGAATGTCTGCCGCGATCCGCTCACGTATATGCGGGCGCGCACCGTGGTGGTCGCGCGGGACCGGGAATCGGGCCGTTCCCGCAAACTCAGCCAGTCCGAGCGGCGTTTCCTCTCGGCGTTCGTACCGGGCGAGGCCCCGTTCGAGCCGCTGGCCTCGGCGCCGTCGCAGCGGGTACCGGTGAAGGCGTCGCGCGGCCCGCTGCCGGGCTCGGCGCACCGCGCCCGACGACGCTGTCGCGCCTCGGCGCGCTGACGGCGGCGATGCCGGCACCGATGGCGCTGCCGGCATCAAGGGCGAGGCAGGACCCGCAGGACGCGCAGGAACCGCGAAGCCCGCGGGCACGGAAGGGACGCACCGCCCGCTGGACGGCAGGGCCCGTAGGCCCGTAGAGCCCGCGACGGCCGTGATCGCTGTGGCGGCGTCAGGGGCGACACAGGGATGGCAGGGATGGCAGCGGCGGCAATGGCGCCGCCGACTGCAACGCATCCGCCCGGTGCACGGGCTCGCCGACCGCGACCCCGTTCGCACCCCGGACGCACCTCGAAGGCGGCGGCCGGCGGCATCCGGAGGCGTGCGGGCCACCCGGTGGTCCCCGGCCCGGCGGAGCCCCGCCGGCCCGAAGGGGCCCCCGCCCGCCCCCCGGCTCGCGCGCCGGCCGCCGGCCGCCTCAGCCGGTGGTCGCGCGGAACAGCTCCGCGCCGGCGCCGGTCAGGAGGACGGGCTCGCCGGACGGACGCAGGTACGCCGATCCGCCCGGCAGCAGATCGAGGGTGTGGCCGGCCGTGCTCCGCAGCCGGGCCCGCCCGGCCGTACAGAGCAGGATCTGCGGCGAGGCCAGGTCGGCCCGGGCGGGGGTGGCGGTGGGCCTCAGCCGGGAGAGCCGGAACTCCTCGGCCGGTGAGGGGAACACCTCCTCGATCCCCTCACCGGCCGCGTCGACGGCCCGCGAGGCACCCTGTGCGGCGTCCGGCGAGGGCTCCGTTGAGGAGCCGGCCGGCGCGGCGGTGAGTACGGGGGGCTCGCCGGTCCGGAAGGAGGTCACCGCCAGTAGTCCGTCCACGTCGATGTGCTTGGCGGTGAGGCCGCAGCGCAGCACGTTGTCCGAGTTGGCCATCAACTCGACACCCAGGCCGTGCAGATAGGCGTGCGGCACCCCGGCGTCGAGGGCGAGCGCCTGGCCGGCCCGGAGCCGGACGTGGTTCAGCAGCAGCGCGGCGACCAGGCCCGGGTCTCCGGGGTAGTCCCGGGCGGCCCGCGCGTAGGCGGCGCAGGCGGCGGCGTACGGCCCGCCGTCGGCGGCGACCCGCCGCAGCGCCCCGGCGACGGCGGCGAGCTCGGCCGGGCCGGGTCGGACGTCCTCCAGGACGTGCCGCAGCATCGCCGGCAGCACCTCCCCGGCGGGCCGGTGGCGCAGCGCGGCGGCCCAGGGGGTGAGCGGCGGGACGGCCAGCGCGTCCAGCAGGTCGGCCGTGGCGGACGCCGGGCGGAACCCGCAGAGCGCCTCGAAGTCGCCCAGGGCGCAGATCAGTTCGGGCTTGTGGCCGCGGTCCCGGAAGGTCCGTTGCGGGGCGTCGCGGGGGATGCCGCGGGCCTCCTCGGCGGCGAAGCCGGCCTCGGCCTGGGCCCGGGAGGGGTGCACCTGGAGCGAGAGTGCCCGCTCGGCGGCCAGCACCTTGAACAGGAAGGGCAGTTGCGGGCCGAACCGCTTCACGCCGTCCGGCCCGAGTTCGCCCTCCGGGTCCTCGGCGATCAGCCGGTCCAGCGGGCGCGGGCCGTCACCCGCGCCGTCGTCCCGCAGCGAGGGCGCGGACGGATGGGCGCCCATCCAGAGCTCGGCCTGCGGCTCACCGGTCGGCGGGGTGCGGGTGAGCGCGGGGATGGCGGTGCCGGAACCCCAGGCGTAGGCGCGGACGGGGTTGGCGAGCGGGGCGAAGGGGGGACGGGCGGGTGTGGGCATGCGGGGGTCTCTCGTGAGGGGGCCGAGGGAGGCCCGGGTCGGGTGCCTGACGACCCGGGCCTGGCCAGCCGGACCGGGGCCCTACGACCCGGACCGGGCCTGACGACAGAGCGCCGCCGCGCCGATCAGGCCCGCGTCGGTGCCGAGTTCGGCCCGGCGGACGTCGAGGCCGCGGATGTAGGGCAGCGCGGCGTACCGGTCGAGGTGGCGGGCGAGCGGGTCGAACAGCGGGGCGCCGGCGGCCGCGACCCCGCCGCCGATCACCACCCGGTCGAGGTCGACCAGGGCGGCGGTGGCGGCGATCCCGGCGGCCAGTGCCTGGGCCGCCCGGTCGAAGGAGGCGAGCGCGACCGGGTCGCCGGCCAGCGCGTCGGCCGCGACGGCGCGGGCCGAGCGGTCCTCGTCCGGGCCCGAGGGCCGCCAGCCCTGGGCCAGCGCCCGCCGGGCGATCGCCGGGCCGGCCGCGATGCCCTCCAGGCAGCCGCGCGAGCCGCACGGGCACGGGTCGCCGTCCAGGTCGACGCTGATGTGGCCGAGGTGCCCGGCGTTGCCGCTGGGGCCGGGCCGTACCGCGCCGTCCAGGACCAGCCCGGCGCCGACGCCGGTGGAGACCACCAGGCAGAGGGCGTTGGCGGCGTCGCGTGCCGCGCCGCGCCAGTGCTCGGCCGCGGCCATCGCGACGCCGTCCCCGGCCAGTGCCACCGGGGCGCCGAGCCCGGCCACGGCGGGATGCGCGGCGACTTCGGCCATCAGCGGGAACGCCCGCCAGCCGGGGATGTTGACCGGGCTGACGGTGCCGTGCTGCAGGTCCACCGGTCCGGCGCTGCCGATGCCGACGGCGGTCACCGCGGCCCAGTCGGGCGTGGCGGCCAGATGGTCGAGCACCCGGTGCACGACGGCCAGTACGGAGGTGCCTGACTCCTTGGCAGGGGTGGGCAGTTGGAGCCGGTGGGAGAGTGCCCCGCGCTCGTCGACGAGCGCGCCGGCGATCTTCGTCCCGCCGATGTCGAGGGCGGCGAACAGCGGGCGGGCGGGCGGGGCGGCGGTCATCGCGGGTGGCTCCAGAACCGGGGACGGGGCCCCCGCCCGGGCGGGCGGGGGCAACGGACAGGGTAGAAGAGGTCGGCCCGACACGGACAGGTCGGACAGCGCGGACGGCGCGGACAGGTCAGCCGGCCGCGGCCGTCAGCCGCAGCGTGACCAGTTCGAACGGGCGCAGCGCCAGCTCGACCCCGTCACCACTCACCACCACCGACCCGCGGGTGCCGTCCCACGGCCGCTCCAGCAGGTCGCAGGGCACCGCCCCGGCCAGCGGGAACGAGGTGGCGAGCCGGCCCCGGGCGCGACCGCCGTTGGCCTCGTAGACGCGGACGACGACGTCCCCGCTGCCGTCGTCGGCCAGCTTGACGGCGCTGACCACGAGGGCGTCCTCGGCCAGCTCGACCAGCGGCCGGACGGCCTCGGCGGTGCCGGTCACCCGCCGCTCGGGCAGGCTGATCAGGTAGCCCTCGCGCACCGCGTCGGCGATCCCGGCGCCCGGTACCAGCGCGTGCCTGAACCGGTGCGGGCCCTGGTCGGTCCGCGGGTCGGGGAAGCGCGGCGCGCGCAGCAGCGAGAACCGCACCGTGGTGGTGGTGCCGCCGTCCTCCGCGCGCACCGTGCGGGTGACGTCGTGGCCGTAGGTGGACGCGGTGACCAGCGCGACGCCCCAGCCCGGCTCGTCCAGGTGGACGAAGCGGTGGTTGCAGGCCTCGAACTTGGCCGCCTCCCAGCTGGTGTTGGTGTGGGTGGGCCGGTACAGGTGGCCGAACTGGGTCTCGGCGGCGTACCGCTCGGTGTGCACGTCCAACGGGAAGGCCGCCTTGAGGAACTTCTCCGTCTCGTGCCAGTCCACCTCGGTGTCGATGTCCAGCCGCCCGGTGCCCGCGCGCAGGGTCAGCGTCTGGACCACCGTGGAGGAGCCGAAGGAGCGCGCCACCCGGACGGCGACCGCGTCCGGCGCATCGAGCGCCACCGTCACCGCGTCCGCCTCGGTCAGGTCGGTGACGGTGTTGCGGTAGAACTGGTCCACGTCCCAGGCGTCCCACATGTTCGGGAAGTCCGGGTGCAGCTGGAGCAGGTTGGCGCGGGCACCGGGGGCCACCGTCTCGCGGCCGGTGGCGAGGTCCACCACCGAGACCACCAGGCCGTCACCGTCCACCGTGACGGACAGCAGGCCGTTGTCGAGCACGAAGCCGCCCCCGTCGCGGGCGGTGACCGCGCAGCCGTCCGCCCGCGCCGCCGAGGCGAGCGCCGCACCACCGGCGGGCACCGCCGAGCGGGCGTGCGGGGCGCCGTTGAACACCAGCTCGCGCCCGCCCTCCGCGTCCCCGGCCAGCGCCCGCTGCGCCCGGCCGATCAGCGCCTCCAGCTCCTCGCCGAGCGCCGCGTACGTCGCCTCGGCCTCGCGGTGGACCCAGGCGATCGACGAGCCGGGCAGGATGTCGTGGAACTGGTGCAGCAGCACCGTCTTCCAGATCCGGTCCAGCTCCTCGTACGGGTACGCCAGGCCGGTGCGCAGCGCGGCGGTGGCGCACCACAGCTCGGCCTCGCGCAGCAGGTTCTCGCTGCGGCGGTTGCCCTGCTTGGTCTTCGCCTGGCTGGTCAGGGTGGCCCGGTGCAGCTCCAGGTACAGCTCGCCGACCCAGACCGGCGGGTTCGGGTACTCGGCCTGCGCCTTCTCGAAGAACTCGGCCGGCCGCTCCCAGCGGACCGTGGCCGAACCCTCCAGGTCCCGCAGCCGGGCCGCCTTGGCGATCATCTCGCGGGTGGTGCCGCCGCCGCCGTCGCCCCAGCCGGTCGGGGCGATCGAGTGCCGGGCCACGCCCTTGTCCTTGAAGTTCCGCGCGGCGTGCGCGATCTCCTTGCCCTTCATGGAGCAGTTGTAGGTGTCCACGGGCGGGAAGTGGGTGAAGATGCGCGTCCCGTCGATGCCCTCCCAGAGGAAGGTGTGGTGCGGGAACTTGTTGACCTGGCTCCACGAGATCTTCTGGGTCAGCAGCCACTTGGAGCCCGCGTTGCGGATGATCTGCGGCAGCCCGCCGGTGAAGCCGAAGGTGTCCGGCAGCCACGCCTCCTGGTTCTCGACCCCGAACTCCTCCAGGAAGAACCGCTTGCCGTGCACGAACTGACGGGCCATCGCCTCCGAGCCCGGCATGTTGGTGTCGGACTCCACCCACATGCCGCCGGCCGGCACGAACCGGCCCTCGGCGACGGCCTTCTTGACCCGCGCGTACACCTCGGGCCGGTGCTCCTTGATCCAGGCGTACTGCTGCGCCTGCGACATGGTGTAGACGAAGTCCGGCTCGTCCTCCAGCAGCGCCGTCATGTTGGCGGTGGTGCGGGCGACTTTGCGGACGGTCTCGCGCAGCGGCCAGAGCCAGGCCGAGTCGATGTGCGCGTGGCCGACCGCGCTGATCCGGTGCGCGGACGGCACGGCGGGTGCGGCCAGCACGCCGGCCAGCTGCTCCCGGGCCGCGGCGGCGGTGCCGTTGACGTCCTGCAGGTCGACGGTGTCCAGTGCCCGCTCGACGGCGCGCAGCACGTCCCAGCGGCGGGCGCCGTCGACCGGCAGCTCCGCCATCAGCTCGCCCAGCACCTCCAGGTCCATGACGAGCTGCCAGACCGTCTCGTCGAAGACCGCGAGGTCCATCCGGGCCAGCTTGTACTGCGGCCGGTCGCCGGCGGTCTCCCGGTCGCCCAGCTCCGTCGGCAGGAAGGGGTGGTAGTCGAGGATGACCGGGTTGGCGGCGGCCTCGACTTGCAGCAGCACCTGCTCGCCGCCGGCCGCCGGGGCGGCGATCCGCACCCACTGGTTCTGCGGGTTGAGGCCCTTCACCGGGCTGCCGTCCGGGCGGTAGACCAGGCCCTCGCACTGGAAGCCGGGCATGTTGGCGTCGAAGCCGAGGTCGATCAGGGCCTCGACGGTCCGCCCGGCCCAGGCCTCGGGCACCGTGCCCGCGACGGTGATCCAGCTGGTGCTCCACGGCGCGCCCCAGGCGTCGCCGACGGCGATCGGGGTGCGCGGCGCGGCGAGGCCCTCGGCGACCGGGACGGGCTCGCCGGGCGCGGTCCAGATCGAGACCTCCAGCGGGACGGACTCCGGGTAGAGCGCCGGGCGGATGCGCTCCTCCAGGACGCGGTTGAGGCGGGACTCGACCAGGCTGCGGTCATCGTGCATGTCAGCAGGCTCCGTTGCGTGACTGAGGGGAGGTGACGGGGAGTCGGGTGCGGCTTTCGGAAGGTCGGGAGGGGGTCGTCAGCGTACGTCGTCGGGGCGGACGACCTCGGTGATGCCCCGGGCGGCCAGGTGGGCCCGGTCCTCGGCGCGCTCGGCGAGCACCGCGGTCGGTCGGGCGCCGGCCTCGGCGAGGTGCATGAAGGCCTCGAAGACGGCGCCGCCGGGGCCGCAGACCGAGCGCTTGGGCGAGGTGACGTCGTCGCCGGTGGCCACCACCACGGCGGTGGTGCGCGGCCGGGGCGGCCGCCACCCGCCGCGCAGCTCCTCGACGGCGGCGGCGAGCCGGGCGCCGGCCGGCTTGACCCGGCGGTCGGTGGTGAGCAGGCCGAGGCTGTACTCCAGCTCGGGGAAGTCGGCCAGCGAGCGGTCGACGTCGTGCGAGCACCACCAGGTGACGCCCCAGAGGTCGGGGCAGTCCAGCACGGCCGCCACGGTGTCGCCGGTGAACCGGGCGGCGTCCTCGGCGGTGATGTGCGGGGCCGGTGCGCCGACCTCCTGCAGCCAGACCGGGCGGTGCGGGTCGTCCGCCCAGGCCTTGGAGAGTTCGACCAGGTAGGCGGCGTGCTGCGCGGTGGCGGTGGAGTGCGCGCCGTAGCGCTGGGCGGTGCCGTTGAACACCCAGGAGTGCACGGCGGTGGCGGCGCCGATCCGGGCCGAGTGCCAGGGGGTGAACGGGTGTTCGTCCAGGTACCAGGCGGCGTCGTAGGAGGCGTGCAGGTTGAGCCGGCCGGGCGCGCCCTCCTCGCAGGCGGCGAGCATCCGGCGCAGCCAGGCGTCGACCTGCCCGGGGGTGGCCCGGTCCGGGTCGGGGTGCGGATCGCCGGAGAACTGGTTGACCTCGTTGCCGACCGTCATCCCGAGGAAGTTGGACCGGTCGTTCAGGGCGGCGGCCAGGGCGTGCAGGTAGGCGGCCTGGCCGCCGATCACGTCCGGGTCGGTGAAGAGGTTGCGGCGGTGCCAGGTCTGGGTCCACGAGGGCTGGAAGTCGAAGCTCGACAGGTGGCCCTGGAGGCCGTCCACCGCGACGTCCAGCCCGCGCTCGCCGGCCGCGTCCACCAGTTCCGTCAGCTGCTCGACGGCGCGCGGGCGGATCAGGGTGCGGTTCGGCTGGAAGACGGGCCAGAGCGGGAAGACCCGGACGTGGTCCAGGCCGAGCGCGGCGATCGAGTCGAGGTCGGCGCGGACGGCGTCGAGGTCGAAGTCGAGCCAGTGGTGGAACCAGCCGGCGCTGGGCGTGTAGTTGACGCCGAAGCGCGGGGCGGCGGGGGCCTGCCGGCGGTCCGGTGTGCGGTCCATCGTTCGGTCCATCGTGAGGTCCTGGGCGGCGGTCATGCGCGGTGGGCTTCCTCGGTGGGTGCGGCCGTCGCGAGGTCCGGCGACGGGTCGGGCGGGTGGTTCGGCTACCCCTTGACGGCTCCCTCCTCGACGCCCTTGAAGAAGAAGCGCTGGCAGACGCCGAACACCACGACGATCGGCAGGAAGGCGATCATCGTGCCGGCCGCGATCAGCCGGGGGTTGGCGCTGAACGTGCCGTTGAGGTACTGGAGTCCGACGGTGAGGGTGTACTTCTGCGGGTCGTTGAGCACGATCAGCGGCCAGAGGAAGTCGTCCCAGGCGCCGATGAAGGTGAAGATGACGATCACGCTGAGCATGCCGCGCACGTTCGGCAGACCGACGTGCCACAGGCGCTGCCAGACGGAGGCGCCGTCCACCAGGGCGGCCTGGTCGAGCTCGGGCGGGACGGCCGCGAACGCCGTCCGCATCAGCAGCACGTTGAGCATCGCGATCGCGCCGGGCAGCGCGACCCCCGTCAGGGAGTCGGCCAGGCCGAGGCTGCGGATCGTCACGTACTGGGAGACGATGGTGACCTCGCCGGGCAGGACCAGCGTGGCCAGGAAGAGGCCGAAGACCAGCCGGGCGCCGCGGAAGCGCAGTTTGGCCAGGGCGTAGCCGGCCAGGGTGGTGCCGACCACGTTGCCGAAGATCGCGATCGCGGCGACGATCAGCGAGTTCGCCGCGTACGTCCAGACCGGGATGGTGTCGGCGACCTTGCCGTAGTTGGCGAAGGTGGGGTCCTCGGGGATGAAGCTCGGGCTGCGGGTGTAGACGTCCTCGCCCGGTCCCTTGAGCGAGGTGGAGAGCTGCCAGAGGAACGGGCCGATCACCAGCAGCAGGACGACCAGCAGGAGCAGGTAGCGCAGCGCGGTCTGACCGGGGGAGGGGGTGTTGAAGCTCCGGGCGCGGCGGGTCGGGGCCGGCGTGCTGGGCGTGGTGGGCCTCGCGGGGGCGACGGTGTCGGTCACGGGGTCAGTCCGCCTTCCGGTTCAGGCGCATCAGGAGCAGCATCGGGCCGAGGGTGATGACGAACAGCAGCAGGCTGAGCGCGGAGGCGTAGCCCAGGTGGCCGGTGAAGCCGCGGCTGTACATCTGGATCAGCATCACCACCGACATGTCCCGGCCGCCGGGGCCGCCGGTGCCGTTGGAGAGCACGTACAGCTCGGAGAAGACGCGCAGCGCGGAGACCGAGATCAGCACCGAGATCAGCATCATGGTGGGCCGCACCCCGGGCAGGGTGACGTGCCAGAACCGGCGGAAGGCGCTCGCGCCGTCGACGGCGGCGGCCTCGTGCAGCTCACGGCCGACGTTGGCCAGGGCGGACAGGTAGATCACCATGTAGTAGCCGAGGCCCTTCCAGGTGGTCAGGGCGATCGCGCTGAAGAGCAGCAGCCAGCGGTCGGTCAGGAAGGAGACCGGGGAGTCGGCCAGCCCGGTCTGCTGGAGCAGGCCGTTGACCAGCCCGCGGTCGTCCAGCACCCAGCCCCAGATCAGCGCCACCACGACGGCGGAGGCGATCACCGGGGTGTAGAAGGCGGTGCGGAAGAAGGTGATGCCGGGCAGCTTGCGCTGGACCAGCAGGGCGAGCAGCAGCGGCAGGAAGGTCAGCAGCGGGAGGCAGATCAGCAGGTAGACGATGCTGTTGAGCAGGGCGTCGGCCAACTGGTCGTCGCTGAAGATGCGTTCGTAGTTGTCGAGGCCGGTGAACCGGCCGCCGCCCAGGGGCTTGGCGTTGGTGAACGAGAGGATCACCGTGTTGATCGTCGGCCAGAGGTTGAAGACGACCAGCCAGATGATCGCGGGCCCGGCCAGCAGCCAGGGGGTGAACCAACGCCGGTGGGTCATGCCGATGCCTTCCTGGGGCGGGGCGGGGCGGGTCTTCGGGGGCGGGGCCGTGCGGGAGTGGGTGTGTCCGGGTGCGGCCTCGGCTGGGTGGCCCCGGGCGGGCCGGCCCGGGTGTCCCGGCTCCGGCGGGCGGCGGCTCCTGTGTGTGGGGGGAGTGCCGCCGCGCCGCCGGTACGAGCCGCTTCCGGTGGCCGGATCGCCCCTCGGGGGTGGGGTCAGCCCTTGAGCAGCTGGTTGCAGCGTTCGACGGCGGTGTCCAGAGCCTGCTTGGAGCTCACGTCGCCGCTGATCGCGAGGGCGATCTGCTGCTTGATCACGGTGCTCATCGCGTCGTCGACCTGGACCGGCTGGAGGATCTTCGCCTTGGCCAGCGAGGTGAACGCGACCACCTTGGCGTCACCGGCGTTGGTGCCGTCGCCCTTGCTGAAGAACGGGTCGCCGGCGGACGCCTTGGTGGACGGGAAGATGCTGGTCAGGTGGGCGAACGCGGCCTGGTTCTCCGGGCTGGTGACCCAGCGGGCCAGGGCCACCGCGGCGGCCGGGTTCTTGCTGGTCTTCGGGATGGACAGGCCCTGGACGTAGAGCGGCGGCGTGCCCATCGCGGGGGAGGAGACGATCTTCGGGGCGAGGGTCGGGTTGTCGGTGGCGACGCCGGTGATGAAGTTGGCGCCACCGGTGGTCCAGGCCGCCGTGCCGGAGTTGAAGAGCTTGGAGTTGCCGGCGTAGGTGTCGGTCAGGACGTCCTTCGGCAGCAGGCCCTCCTTGAACGCGGCGCGGTACTTGTCGAGCAGGGCGGCGGCCTCGGGGGTGTTGAAGGTGAAGGACTTGCCGTCGTCGGCCATCACCTTGACGCCGGCGTTGACGAGGTCGCCGAGGCCGGGCTTGCGGCTCATCAGGTAGGTCGAGCCGCCGGACTTCTCCTTGAACACCCTGGCCTGGGCGATGAGTTCGTCCAGGTTGGCGGGAAGTGCCTTCGGGTCCAGGCCGTTCTTGGCCAGCAGCTCCGAATTCCAGTAGTTCACATCGGTGTTGAGGTACCACGGGTAGCCGTAGGTGCCGTCCTGGCCGGTGAAGCGGTAGGCGTCGATGCCGCCGGCGACGTACTCCTCGGCGAGCTTCGGGTCGGCCTTGGCGACGTCCAGCAGCAGGCTCTGCCTGGCCAGCGGGAGGGCGAAGTCCGGGGGGAGGTTGACCACGTCGGGGAGGCTGCCGGCCGCGGCCTGGCTGAGCACCTTGTCCGAGTAGCCGTCGCCGGGCTGGTCGAGCCAGTCGACCTCGACACCGGGGTACTTCTTCTGGAAGCCGTCGATCACGCCCTGCACGTAGTCGGTGAACTTCGGCTTGAGCGCCCAGGTCTGGAGCGAGACCTTGCCCTTGACGTCACCGGTGGCGGCCGCACTCGCCGCGGTGTCGTCACTCTTGGGGTCGGAGCTCAGTCCGCAGCCGGTGAGCGCGGTGGTGGTGACCGCCGCCATCGTCAGTGCCGCCCAGATTCTTCGCATGAGGGTCTCCCGTCCAGAGGGTGGGTGGGGGATTGTGCTGACGTACAGAACCTGACTTACTAAACCGGTCTAGCTGTTGCAGGGACTATGCTCCCGCCTAAACTTGGATGTCAAGAGAGGAGTCGGATTCTGTGGGCAGACCGACCATCGCCGACATCGCGCGCCAAGCCGGGGTCTCGAAGGGCGCGGTGTCCTTCGCGCTCAACGGGCGCCCCGGGGTGAGCGAGGCGACCAGGGCCCGGATCCTCCGGGTCGCCGAGGAGATGAACTGGCGGCCGCACAGCGCCGCCCGCGCCCTGGGCGGCGCCCGGGCCGACGCGGTCGGGCTGGTGATCGCCCGCCCCGCCCGCACCATCGGCGTCGAGCCGTTCTTCAGCCAACTGCTCTCCGGCCTCCAGGCGGTGCTCTCCGCCCACGCGGTCGCGCTGCACCTGATGGTGGTCGAGGACACCGCCGCCGAGATCGAGGTCTACCGCCGCTGGGCCTCCGAGCACCGGGTCGACGGCTTCATCGTGGTCGACCTGCAGGTCCGCGACCCGAGGCTGGAGACGCTGGAGGAGCTCGCGCTGCCCGCCGTCGTGCTGGGCGGCCCCGGCAAGGGCGGCGGCCCGCTGCGGATCTGGGCCGACGACCGGGAGGCGATGCTCTCGATCGTCGACTACCTGGCCGCGATCGGGCACCGCCGGATCGCCCACCTGGCCGGCCTGCCCCACTTCCAGCACACCCAGCGGCGGATCCGCGCGCTGCGCGACGCCTCCCGGCGGCTCGATCTGGAGGAGGCGGTCTCGGTGCCGACCGACTTCAGCGACGCCGAGGGCGCGGCCGCCACCCGCGCCCTGCTGTCCCGCCCCCGGCGGCCCACCGCGATCGTCTACGACAGCGACGTCATGGCGGTGGCCGGGCTGGGGGTGGCCGGCGAGATGGGCGTCGCGGTGCCCGGGGAGCTGTCCATCGTCTCCTTCGACGACTCGGTGCTCGCCCGGATCGTCCACCCGCCGCTGACCGCGCTCAGCCGGGACACCTTCGCGCTGGGCGAGCAGGTGGCGCGCAGCCTGCTCGCGGTGATCGACGGGACCGGTCCCGGCCGGGACCTGCAGATGCCCACCCCGCGCCTCACGGTGCGCGAGTCCACCTCGCCGCCGGCCCCCGGATCACCCGCCGGGGTGGCTGTTGCGCGGACCGTTGACAGGGGATCTGAACCGGTTTAGCCTCGCAGCGCCGAGCTGGTCCCGCTCGGCGCGCCACCGTGGGCGGGGAGCCGGGCCGCTCCCGGCCCCGCGCCGTTCCGGCGGTACCGCCGGGGTGGCGCCCGGGGTACGGCGTCGTGCGGCCGTGCGCTCCGGGCCGGGCCGCCCGGGCTCGTCCTGTGCGGTGCCCGGGTCCGGCCCGGTGCCTCGCACGGCACGGCGACCCGCCCCACCTGCCGCACCCGTCGCACCTCGCACCACCGGCGACGCCCCCTCACCCGGTACCACGCCGGACGAGCAGCGAACCACCGCCGCGATCAGCGCCACGCGCACCTGCACCCGCACCACCACGCGTACCCGCACCACCACGCGCACATGCACCCGGACCGCCCCTCCCGGGCGGCCCCACCCCCCCACCCTCCTCCGCTCGATCGGAGCCACCGCATGTCACGACGCCTCCCCCTGCTGCTGAGCGCCGCCCTCGGGGCCGCCGTCCTCGGCGCCGCACCCACCGCCCAGGCGGATCCCGCTCCCGCTCCCGCGCCGGCGGCCGCGGCTGCCGGCACCCAGCCGTACGCCTCCTACTGGTACCCGAACACCATCCTGAACTGGGACCCGGCCACCGACCCGGACGCCCGCTTCAACCGCTCCCGCGTCCCGCTCCAGCCGCGCACCAGCGACCCGACGCTCAAGGCCAACCCCAACGCCCGGGCCGGCGAGGGCAAGGTCGCCTCCCTGGTCTCCTTCGGTCCGACCTCCAACAACCCCTCGCAGGGCTCGGCCGACCCGAACTACTACGCCTTCGGCTACTGGCAGTACGTCGACAAGCTGGTCTTCTGGGGCGGTTCGGCCGGCGAGGGCCTCATCCTCGCCCCCAACCCGACCGTCATCGACGCGGCGCACCGCAACGGCGTCAAGGTCTACGGCACCGTCTTCTTCCCGCCCGCCGCCTACGGTGGCCAACTCCAGTGGGTCCGCGACTTCGTCCAGAAGTCCGGCACCCGCTACCCCGTCGCCGACAAGCTCACCCAGGCCGCCCAGTACTACGGCTTCGACGGCTGGTTCATCAACCAGGAGACCGGCGGCGGGGATTCGGCGCTCGCCGGCGAGGTCCGCAACCTCATGCAGTACACCAAGGCGCAGACCGGCACCGAGTACATGTGGTACGACGCCATGACCGAGTCCGGTCCGGTCTCCTGGCAGAACGCGCTGACCTCCGCCAACGACGCCTTCCTCCAGGAGGGCGCCAAGCGGACCTCCGACTCGATGTTCCTCAACTTCAACTGGAGCGCCGGCGGCCTGGACTCCTCCCGCACCCTGGCCCGGGGCCTCGGCCGCAGCGAGTACGACCTGTACTCCGGCATCGACACCGAGGCCAACGGCTACAACACCGGTGTCGACTGGAACGCGCTCTTCCCGGCCGGCAAGGCGCACACCACCTCGCTCGGCCTGTACCGCCCCGAGTGGACGTGGAAGTCCGCCACCGACCGCGCCGACTTCTACGCCAAGGACTCCCGCTACTGGGTCGGTGCCAACAACGACCCGTCGAGCACCACGACTTCGTCGAGCTGGAAGGGCCTGTCGACCTACGTCGCCGAGTCCTCGCCGATCACCGCGAAGCCCTTCGTCACCAACTTCTCCACCGGCCAGGGCGACTTCTACAACGCGAACGGCGGCCGGGTCGCGACCGGTGGCTGGAACAACCTCTCGCTCCAGGACGTCCCGCCCACCTACCGCTGGCTGGTCTCCTCCACCGGTACGAAGCTGACCCCGTCCATCGACTTCACCGACGCCTACGAGGGCGGCTCCTCGCTGCGCCTCAGCGGCCGGCTCGACGCGGCCAACACCATTCGGCTCTACCAGACGAAGCTGCCGGTCGCGGCGGACAGCAAGCTCTCGCTGGTGCTCAAGAGGCCGGCCGCCGGGGCGACCGGCCTGAAGGCCACGATCTCGTTCACCGACGCACCGAGCACCTTCACCACCCTCGACCTCGGCGCCAACTCCGGCCCCGGGTGGGAGCGGCACACCCTCGACCTCTCCGCCTACGCCGGCCGCACCATCGCCCAGATCGGCCTGCAGGCCGACGGGTCCGATCCGGCCTACGACGTGAAGGTCGGTCAGCTCGCGGTCTACGACGGCTCGGTGGCCGCGCCGGCCGCGCCGAGCGGTCTCACCGTGCTCGGCGCCAGTGACGTGGTGGCCGGCTCCAGCCAGTCGCTGCGGCTCTCCTGGACGCCCTCGACCGGCGGCTCGGTCCACCACTACGAGCTGTACCGGCGCAACGCCGACGGCAGCCGCGGCTACCTCGGTGCGACCCCGTCCGACGCCTACTTCGTCAACAAGCTGGAGCGGGCCGGTACGGAGAGCAGCACCACCGTCGAGGTGGAGGCGGTCTCCACCGAGTACGGCCGCTCCACCGCCGCCACCGCCACCGTCTCCTGGACGGGCACCCCGCCCGTCGGCGGCAACCTGGCGCTGAACCGCCCGGCCACCGCGTCCGGCCAGTGCAACGGCAACGAGACCCCGGCCAAGGCCGTCAACGGCACCGTGAACGGCGGCAACGGCGACAAGTGGTGCACCACCACGTCGAGCAAGTGGCTGGAGGTGGACCTCGGTTCGGCGCGGCCGCTGAGCAAGTTCGTGGTGAAGCACGCCTCGGCGGGCGGCGAGAGCGCGTCGTACAACACCCGCGACTTCAGCATCCAGGTGCGCAACTCCACCACCGACGCCTGGACCACCGTCGCCACCGTCACCGGCAACACCGCCGGGACCACCACCCACCCGGTGACCACCACGGCCCGCTACGTCCGGCTGGCCGTGACCAAGCCGACCCAGGGCACCGACCCGGCCGCCCGCATCTACGAGTTCGAGGCCTGGGGCGCGTAGCCCTTCCGCACCTTCGTGAAAGGACCCACCCCCGTGCCGGTCACCATCACCGCCGTCGAAAGCACGGACCTCTTCACCGGCCCCGAGGACGCGCCGCGCCAGCTGCTGCGCGTGACCCTCGACGGCGCGCCCGCCCGGATCACCGTCACCGGCCCGGGCGTGCGCGGCGAGGCGGCCGGCACGGGGCTGGTCGAAGTCCCCCTGGAGATCACCGGCGCCGACCCCGGGGCCCGACTGCCGGTCCTCGTACGGGCGGAGGGCGCCGGGGCCGAGAGTGCCGAGGCCGAGGGCGTCGTCGAGGTCGCCGAACCCGGCTGGACCATGTACCTGGTCTCGCACTTCCACTACGACCCCGTCTGGTGGAACACCCAGGCCGCCTACACCTCGCCCTGGGAGCTGCTCTCCGCCGACGCGACGACC
Source organism: Kitasatospora sp. NPDC058218 (assembly GCF_042882445.1). NCBI lineage: Bacteria > Bacillati > Actinomycetota > Actinomycetes > Kitasatosporales > Streptomycetaceae > Kitasatospora > Kitasatospora sp. NPDC058218. The sequence goes on from NZ_JBHVWC010000001.1 coordinate 39,180, forward strand.
CGCCCGCTCTGGGAACGCAACGGCTTCGCGCTGGTCGACGCGCACCTGGACCTCGCCCTGCGCGACCCGGTGTACAAGTTCGTGCTCGCCGAAGTCGACTACCTGAAGCCCTACTTCGACCAGCACCCGGAGCGCCGCGAGACGCTGAGGCTGCTGCTGGAGCGCGGCCAGGTCGAACTGGTCGGCGGCACCTACAACGAGCCCAACACCAACCTCACCGGTGCCGAGACCACCATCCGCAACATCGTCTACGGCATCGGCTACCAGCGCGACATCCTCGGCGGCGACCCGCGGACCGCCTGGCAGCTGGACGTGTTCGGCCACGACCCGCAGTTCCCCGGCCATCTCGCCGCCGCCGGGCTGACCGGCAGCGCCTGGGCGCGCGGCCCGTTCCACCAGTGGGGCCCGATCCAGAAGAACTTCCGCGAGGCCAAGGACGACGCCCGGGTGATGCAGTTCCCGAGCGAGTTCGAGTGGATCGCGCCCTCGGGCGACGGCGTGCTCACCCACTACATGCCGCACCACTACTCGGCCGGCTGGTGGATGGACTCCTGCGCCGACCTCGCCACCGCCGAGCAGGCCGTCCACGAGCTGTACCGCAAGCTGAAGCCGGTCGGCGCGACGAAGAACCTGCTGCTGCCCGTCGGCACCGACTACACCCCGCCGAACAAGTGGGTCACCGAGGTCCACCGCTCCTGGGCGCGGAAGTACCTGTGGCCGCGGTTCGTCTGCGCCACCCCGCGCGAGTTCCTGGACGCCGTCCGTGCCGAGCTGGCCGCGACCGGCCGCCGGCCCAGTCCGCAGACCCGGGACATGAACCCGGTCTACACCGGCAAGGACGTCTCCTACATCGACACCAAGCAGGCCCAGCGCGCCGCCGAGGTCGCCGCGGTGGACGCCGAGAAGCTCGCCGCCCTCGCCGCCGTGCAGGGGCTCGGCCGCTACCCCGAGGCGGCCCTGGACAAGGTCTGGCGCCAACTCGCCTACGGCGCCCACCACGACGCGATCACCGGCTCGGAGTCCGACCAGGTCTACCTCGACCTGCTCGGCGGCTGGCGCGAGGCGTACGACCTGGCCACCGACGTCCGGGACCGGGCGCTGGACGCGCTCACCGCCCGGATCGACACCGCGGGAATCGGCTCGGCGGTCGTGGTCGCCAACACCCTCTCCTTCGACCGCACCGACCTGGTGGCCGTCCGGCTGCCGCAGGGGCAGCCGCGGGCCGTCCGGGTCCTTGACGACACCGGCGCCGTCGTGCCCAGCGCCGTGGACCGGGGCACCCTGCGGTTCCTGGCCGCCGACGTGCCCGCCACGGGCTGGCGCACCTGGCGGCTGGTCCCCTCCGCCGACGGGATCGAGGACACCGCCTGGTCGCTCGCCGACGGCCACACCATCGCCAACGCGCGCTACCGCGCCACCGCCGACCCGGCCCGCGGCGGCGGTCTGACGTCCGTCCAGGATCTGTTGCACGAGCGCGAGTTGATCCAGAGCGGCCGGATCGGCAACGAGCTGCGGGTCTACGAGGAGTACCCGCAGCACCCCGACTTCGGCGAGGGCCCCTGGCACCTCGTCCCCAAGGGGCCCGTGCTCGGCTCCGGGGAGCAGCCGGCGAGCGTACGCCGTGAGACCGGTCCGCTGGGCGAGCGGCTGGTGATCGCCGGCACCGTCGACGGCCTCCGCTACGAGCAGACCGTCACCCTCTGGCAGGGCGTCGACCGGGTCGACTGCCGGACCAGGGTGCTCGACTTCTCCGGCGCCGACCGCCTGCTGCGGCTGCGCTTCCCGGTCGACCTGCCCGGTGCGCTGCCGGTCAGTGAAGTCGCCGACGCGGTGGTCGGGCGCGGTTTCGCGCTGCTCGACGTCGACTCCGCCGAAGCCCCCTGGACCCTCGACAACCCGGCCAACACCTGGTTCGGCCTGGGCTCCACCGCCCGGATCGCGCTCACCGACCCGGCCGGCACGCCGCTCGGCGAACGCGCTCTCGGCGTCGCCGAGGTGGTCGCCCCCGACCTCGACGCCGCCGCCGACGCCCGGGACCTGGTGGTGGCACTCGCCCGGATCGGGGTCACCGCCACCACCTCCGGCGCCGACTGGGCCCGCTACGGCTGGCTGGACGTCGACTCCAACCTGCCGGACTTCCGGATCATCCTCGGCGGACCCGAAACCAACGCTGCCGCGCGGGAGTTGATCGAGCGCGTGGGCGAGGAGTACGCCACCGTGCTCAAGACGCACGGCGCCGTCTGGGTGCCGGCACTCACCCCGCTCACCGAGGTCTGGCAGCCCGGTGCCGATCTGCGAGACCTACGGGCGCTGCCCGCCCTGGTGGTGACGGATCCCGGGCCACTCGTCCGGGACCTCGCCGACGCCCGGGTCACCGCCGTCTGCCCCGGAGCGCTCCACCCGTCCGAGCAACTCACCGACCACACCGTCGGGTTGCTCAGCTTCGGCCTGCCCGGCTTCGCTGTCGACACCACCGGCGCGCTGCACCTCTCCCTGATGCGCTCCTGCACCGGCTGGCCCTCCGGCGTCTGGATCGACCCGCCCCGGCGCACCCTGCCCGACGGCGCCTCCTTCCAACTCCAGCACTGGACGCACGAGTTCAGCTACGCGCTGGTGGGCGGCGCGGGGGACTGGCGGGCGCAGGCGCTCCCCGCCCAGGGACAGGAGTTCAACCACCCGCTGTACGCCCGGATCACGCCCGCCCGGAAGGGGCCGCTGCCCGCCGCGCTCTCCTGGCTGCGGGTCGAACCCGCCCGCGAGGTGCTGGTGGGTACGGTGAAGCCGGCCGGCAACCCGACCGCGCACGGCTCGGCCGCACCGGTCGGTGGGCAGCTCACCGTCCGACTGGTCGAGTCCACCGGCCTCGGCCGCACCGCCCGTCTCGGCGGCGCCCTCGGGCTCACCGATCTGCACCGGGCCGACCTGCTGGAGCGGCCGCTCGGCCCGGTCGGCCCGGAGCTCGACCTCGCGGGCTCGCAGATCGCCACCGTGCTCGCCCGGCCGAGCGTCGTCGCCGCCGCCCTCGCCGACCCGGCCGGGCCGGTGCTCGGTGCGGTCGCCGAGCCGGCCCAGCCCGTCCACGCCCGCTACTGGCTGCACAACCGGGGTCCGGCGCCGCTCGGCTACCTCCCGGTGTCGGTCGGCGCCTCACCCGGCCTGCTGCGGACGGCCGGCCCGGGTGAGCCGGTCGAGCTGTCCGTCGCCCTCTCCTCCCAGCTGCGGGACGCCGCCGTGGAGGGCACGGCGCTGGTGCTGCCCCCCGAGGGGTGGACGGCGAGCCTCGCCGCCCGCCCCTACCGGCTGGAGCCGGGCGGACACCTGCGCTTCCCGGTCACGCTCACCCCGCCGACGGAGGTCGAAGCCGGGCTCCACTTCGCCGCCGTCCGGATCACGCACGACGGACAGCAGATCGAGGACGTCGTCACCCTCGCCGTCGGTGACCTCCCCGACCTCCTCCCCGCCCCCGGCGAGGCCCCCGAGGACTGGACCGCCGCCCAGGGCACCAAGTCCACCGAGGGCCGGGACACCGGCCTCACCGTGACGGTGGACGAGGAGTCGCTGCACCTCGCCCCCGGCGGCCGGACCACCCTCGCCGTCCGCCTGGCCAACCGGACCCGCGGCGAGATCCGCGGCGAGCTCCAGCTGGTCTCGCCGTGGGGCACCTGGGAGGCGGTCGGCGCGCCGGTCCGCGGCTTCACCCTGGCCGCCGGCGCCGAGCAGATCGCCGCCTTCGAACTCGCCGCCCCCGAGGACGCCGACCCGGGCGCGTCCTGGGCGCTGGTCAAGGTGATGTGGTTCGGCCGCTGCCAGTACTCGCCGGCCGTCGCCCTGGTGGTGGAGCCGTGACGGCCGGGGCGCTGGGCCTGCTCGACGGCCGCCCGCTGCCGCGCACCGAACTCGACCGCCGCCTGGCCGCCCTGCGGTCCGGCCCGCGCTCCGCCGCCCTGCCCCGACCCGGCAGCTCCGAGGACCGCCAACTCGCCCGCTGGGTCGCCCAGGTGGTGCTCACGGAAGAGCTGTGCGCGGCCGTCCGCACCGAGCGCGGCCTGCCGCTCGCCGCCGACACCCCCGCCCGGCTCGACCAGCAGGCCGCCGTCGAACTCGGCTCGATCACCGCCGCCGCGTACGAGGGCAGCGCGGCGGTCCGGGCGGTCTACGAGTCGGTCACCGCCGACGTCCGCCCCCGGCCGGACGAGGTGGCCCACTACCGCGCGATGACCGCCACTCACCCGGCACCGGTCCGCTGGCACCTCGCCTTCCCCGACGGCGGCAGCTGCGAGGCCGACCCGGACACCCTCCCGCTCGCCCTCGCCGCCGCCCTGCGCACCGCCACCCCGGGTGAGTGGGTCACCGCCGCCGGCTGCACCGCCGCCCGCCACGCCGACCTCCCCCCACCGCCCACCGACCCCGACCCGACCCCCACCGTCCACGAGGCCGCCCGCCGCGCCGCCTTCGTCCGCTGGCTCGACCACGCCCGCGCCACCCGCCTCACCCTCCTCCCCGGCCTCGAACACCCCGGCGACCCGACCCAACCGGACAACCACCACCGCCACTGAGCCCGTCTGTTGGGTGCCCGCCGGGCCCGCCGCGCTCGGCACCGAGCGCGGCGGGCAGGCCCTGCCTCCGCACGCGCGGGCGACCGCAGCGGGTGACCGAGGACACGACCCCGGTGACGCACCGGCCGATCGGGTCCGGTGCCGGCTCCCGTGCGGGGCCGGCCGCCCCCGGCCGGGCGAGCCGGGGAGGGGTGGCGGCAGTATGGTCGGTTTTAAGGTGGTTTGTCTTGGCCCCGTGACCGCGCCCGAATGCTCGGGTGGGTCAGGGGAGGAGGTGGGATCGATGCCGCACTCCTCCGACGGCCCGGCCCCGAGCGTCGCGCCTCAGGCGACCGGCTCGGGTGCGGGCGAGAAGGGGTTGAAGACCGGCGCGCTCGGTCTGGTCTCCTCGATCGCCATCGGGCTGGCCTCGACCGCCCCCGCCTACAGCCTCGCCGCCACGCTCGGCATCATCGTGGTGGGCGTCGGGTTCCAGGCTCCGATCGTCACCATCCTGGCGTTCATCCCGATGCTGATGATCGCCTACGCCTACAAGGAGCTCAACGCCTCCGACCCCGACTGCGGCACCACCTTCACCTGGGCGGCCCGGGCGTTCGGGCCGCGTACCGGGTGGATGGGCGGCTGGGGGATCATCGTCGCCGACATCATCGTCATGGCGAACCTGGCCCAGATCGCCGGTGTCTACGGATTCCGGCTCGTCGGCCTCGACTCGTTCGCCGAGAGCACGCTGTGGACGTCGTTCGCCGGAGTGGTCTGGATCATCGTGATGACGGCGATCTGCTACGTCGGCATCGAGATCTCCGCCGCGCTGCAGCGCTGGCTGCTGTCGATCGAGGTGGTGATGCTGGTCGTGCTGTCGGTCACCGCCCTGGTCAAGGCCTACGGCAGCAGTGCGCCCGCCACGGCGGCCCACGTCAGCGGCTCCTGGTTCAACCCCTTCGACATCCCCTCGGCCGGTGCCTTCACGGCCGGCATGCTCGCCGCGGTCTTCATCTACTGGGGCTGGGACACGGCCGTCTCGGTCAACGAGGAGACCGCCGACGCGAAGCGCACCCCGGGGCGCGCCGCGGTGATCTCCACCGTGCTGCTGCTGTTGATCTACACGCTGGTGTCCACCTCGGCGCTGTCGTTCGCGGGGATCGGCACGGAGGGCATCGGCCTGGGCACCGAGGAGAACTCCGGGGACGTGCTGTCCGGTCTCGGCGACGCGGTCTTCGGCACCGCGGGCTTCGGCGGCTTCCTCAGCAAGTTGCTGATCTTCATGGTGCTGACCTCGGCGGCGGCCTCCACCCAGACCACCATCCTGCCCACGGCCCGGACCTCCTTCTCGATGGCCACGCACAAGGCCGTCCCCGCCGCGTTCGGCCGGGTGCACCCCCGCCACCTCACTCCGACCTGGTCCACCATCGGCATGGGCCTGGCCTCCATCGCCTTCTACGTGCTGCTGACCGCGATCAGCGGCAATGTGTTGGCGGACTCCATCGCCTCGGTCGGGCTCGGTATCGCCTTCTACTACGGCCTGACCGGTTTCGCCTGCGTCTGGTACTACCGGCGGGTGCTGACCAGGAGCGTCAAGGACTTCGTCTTCAAGGGGCTCGTGCCGCTGGCCGGCGGCGTGGTGCTGCTCTACTTCTTCTGCTACGCCGCCTTCGACGTCTACGCCGACCCCGACTACGGCTCGACCTCGATCGATCTGCCGCTCATCGGGGAGACCGGCGGCGTGACCGTGATCGGTATCGGCGCGCTGGTGCTGGGTGGTGTGCTGATGCTGGTCCAGTGGGCGGTCCAGGGCTCCTGGTTCCGCCACCCCGACGTGCCGGTGAGCGCCGCCGACCCGGCCGACGCGCCGTAGCCGGCCGGGGCACCCCGATCGACGACCTCGGTCAGCGGCTCCGGCTGGCCGGGGTCTGGTCGACGAGGACGGCGGTGGCGCGCTCCATGAGCTCGACGAGCGAGGCGTGCTCGGCCGGCGTGAACGCGGCGGTGAGGGCGCGTTCGAGGACGATCACCTCGTCGTACGCGCGGTCCAGGACGGCTCGGCCCTCGTCGGTCGGGGTGGCGACCTGGACCTTGGCGTGCGTGGGGGAGGGCGCGCGGTCGATGAGCCGCTTGCCTTCGAGGTTGCTCAGCACGCTGGCCATGCTCTGCTGGGTCACCCCGCAGGCGCGCGCGAGCTGGGCGGCGGACATCCCGCCCTCGCGGGAGAGGGTCAGCAGCACGGTGTACTGCGTCATGGTCAGGCCGTGACCGCGCAGGACCGCCTCGTGGTGCGCCATCAGGGCCTGTTCCGCGCGCCGGATCCGGGTGCAGAGGTACTCGTCGACCGGGACGTCCGGCATGTTCCCACTCCTTGGACTCAGCTTCCTGGGTTGACACAGGATCCTGTGATACCTAGTGTCGGCCGTGCTGTGAAACAGGATACTGAGTCAACGCAGGGGGCTGTCACCATGAAGGCAATCATTCTCGACGCCGACGACACGTACCGGGTCGACGATGTCGGCGAGCCCGTACCCGGCCCCGGCGAGGTGGCGGTCCGGGTGGCCTTCGCCGGCATCCAGTGGGGGGACACGATGGTCCGGGACGGCCACTTCGCCGTGCCGCGCCCCTTCGTCCCCGGTTTCGAGGCGTCCGGCCGCATCAGCGCCGTCGGCGAGGGCGTGGCGCGGAGCCGGGTGGGCGAGCGGGTCGTCGCCCTGGCCACGGCGGGTGCGTACGCCGAGACCGTGCTGGCGCCCGCGGTGCTGGCCCTGCCGATCGGCGACATCCCGCTGCGGACGGCGGCGGGATTCGGCTGGGGGACGCCCACCGCCCATGACCTCGTCAACGACGCCGCCCGGGTCCGGCCCGGCGAGAGCGTGCTGATCCACGCCGCCGCCGGCGGGGTCGGCACGCTCGCCGCCCAGTTCGCCCGGCTGGCCGGTGCGGCGCGGATCGTCGGCGTGGTCGGCAGTGCGGCCAGGGCCGAGTACGCCGCCCGTTTCGGCTACCACCGGGTGGTGCTGCGCGACGCGTTCCCGGACGGGCTCGGCGACGAGCGGTTCGACGTGATCCTCGACCCGGTCGGCGGCCGGACCCGCCACCACAACCTGCAACGGCTCGCACCGCACGGCCGGCTGGTGGTGTTCGGCAACATCGGCAGCTACGAACCCGTCGAGGTCGATGCCAGCGGCCTGCTCATGGACGGGAAGTCGCTGGTGACCCACAACAGCGACCTGCTGGCGCGCACGCACCCCGAGCGGCTCGCCGCCACCGCCCGCCGGGCGCTGGACCTGCTGGCCCGGGGGGAGGTCCGCCTCGACATCACCGCCGAGTACGGGCCGGACGAACTCGGCACCGCCGTCCAGCGGTTGCTCGACGGCCGGACCAACGGGAAGAGCATCCTGCGGGTCGAGGGCTGGGGCGACGGCGCGGCGGCGCAGAGGTAGGCGCGGGCCGGCCTACCGGCGAGCGCCGGTCTCCAGGTTGCGGGTCATCCGCTCCAGGACCGTCACGGCGGTGCGGTACTCCTCGGGGGAGACGCCGGCCGTCGACCGGGCGCGGAAGGCCTCGACGCGGACGGCGACCTCGGCGAGCCGGGTGCGGCCGACCTCGGTGAGGGCGAGGCGGCCCGGGGCCGGGCGGGCGGCCCAGCCGTCGGCGAGGACGGCCGTGACGGCGGCGGTCAGATCGGCGGTGCGGGCGTTGGCGGCGAGCACGGTCAGGACGGTGGCGTCGCCGGCCCGCGGGTCGTCGTCGACGACGTTGAGGACCTGCCAGCGGAGCCGGGTGAGATCGAACTCGGCCAGCAGGGTGTCCATGGCGCCGGTGAGGGCCCGGTCGGTGCGGTTGAGCCAGTAGCCGATGGGCTTCATGGGTGCTCCCGGAGGTGTCGCGGGCGGGGGTGGGGGGCGTCCGGCGGGGGTCAGTGCGCGGGGGTGAAGGCGCCGGCGTTCTCGCGGGCCCACTGCCGGAACGGGCGCGCGGGCCGGCCGAGCAGGGTCTCGGTGGTGTCGGCGACGGTGGCGGGGCCGTGGCGGTCGGCGGCCTCCCACAGGTCGAGCAGCGAGGAGACCATCGGCGCGGGCATGTGCTGGCCCAACTGCTGCTCGGCCTCGGCGCGGGTGATGTGCTCGACCGGGATGTCGCGGCCGAGGACGTCGGAGAGGACGGCGAGCTGCTCGCGGAAGCTGAGCGACTCGGCGCCGGTCAGGGTGAGGGACTTGCCGGTCAGGGCCCGGCCCGTCAGTGCGGCGACGGCGATGTCGGCGATGTCCTCGGGGTGGATCGGCGCGATGTGCGCGTCCGGGTAGGCGAGCTGGACCGGCATCGACCGGCCGATCGGCCGGGCCCAGCCGAGGGCGTTGCTGGCGAAGGCGTCCGGGCGCAGGAAGGTGCAGGTGAGCGCCGAGGCGGCGAGGGCCTGCTCGACCCGGAGGCTGTGGCTCGCGAGCGGGTCGTTCGCGGCGTCGGGGCCGAGGACCGAGGAGGAGGAGAGCAGGACGACGTGCTCGACGCCGGCGGCCTCGGCGGCCGTGACCAGCTCGTGGATGCCGGCGGGCTGCGGGTAGAGGAAGACCTGGTGGACGTCGCGGAGTGCGGCGGCGAAGGTCTCGGGCCGGTCGAGGGCGAGCTCGGCGACCTCGACGCCGGCCGGAACGGTCAGTTCGGCGGGGGAGGCGCTGGCGGCGCGGACGGTGTGGCCGGCGGTGTGCAGGCGGTCGACGACGGCTCGGCCGATCGTGCCGCGGGCGCCGGTGACGAGGGTCTTCATGAGGAGCTCCATTCGTTGCTGTAGACATATGCATGCTGGCATGCATGTAATTTCATGTCAACACATGTCTTCGAAAGGTCATCCGGATACGATGAGAAGCATGACGAAGCACGAGCCGCAAACGGCCGATGAGCTGCTGAACGCCGTCGGCCCGGCCTTCGGGAAGCTGCGCCGGTCCTCGCTCCTGGAGGTCGAGAACCCGATCTCCCAGAAGGACCTGAGCCGCACCCTGGTGCTCAACATCGTCCTGGAGGCCGAGCAGGGCGACGCGCGTGAGGTCACCGTCGGCGCGGTGGCGGAACACCTGGGCGTGGACCCGTCGGTGGCCAGCCGGATGGTGTCCGACTCCATCTCCGCCGGCTATCTGGTCCGCGCCGCCTCCCAGCAGGACGGCCGCCGTACCGTCCTGCACCTCAGCCCCGAGGGCCGGGAGCTGATGAGCCGCTTCCGCCGGCACCAGCGCGCGGCCTTCGAGCAGGTCACCGAGGACTGGACCGAGGGCGAGCGCCTGGAGTTCGCCCGCCTCATGCTGCGCTACGTCGCCGCCCAGGACGGGCTCCGCCGGCGGGCCGCGGAACGGGACGCCGCGCGCTGAGCCGCCCGGCCGAACGACGGGCAGGCATGAAGGGGGTGCGGCGGGGCAGGCGAGGGGGCGTCCCGGTCGACCGGCCGGGAGCCCTGCCAACAGGGAGGTTGTTCCCATGACGCTGATCTGGGCGCTCGTCGTCGGACTCGTCGTCGGTCTGCTCGCCAAGCTGGTGCTGCCGGGCCGTCAGCCCGTTCCGCTCTGGCTGACGATGCTGCTGGGGCTGGTGGGCGCACTCATCGGCAACGTGCTCGCCTCCGCGCTCGGGGTACGGCACACGGGCGGCGTCGACTGGATACGGCACCTTCTCCAGGTGGCCGTGGCCGCCGCCCTGATCTCGGCCGTCACCCCGGCCTACCTCGGCCGCCGCCACTGACGCCGCAGCCGCCGAATGCCCGAGGGGGCGGCCCGGCCGGGCCGCCCCCTCGGGCATGCGGTGACGCGGTGGTTCACCGCCCCCGGTGGGCGGTGATCAGGTCGGCGTAGCGTCGGCCGCTGGTCTTGACCGTCCGGCGTTGGGTGGCGTAGTCGACGTGGACGAGGCCGAAGCGCTTGTCGTAGCCGTACGCCCACTCGAAGTTGTCCAGCAGCGACCAGGCGAAGTAGCCGGCCAGCGGGGCGCCCTGGGCGGCGGCGCGGGCGCAGGCGGCCAGGTGCTGCTCCAGGTAGGCGGTGCGCTCCGGGTCGTGGACGGTGCCGTCGGGGGCGACGCTGTCGCGGTAGGCGGAGCCGTTCTCGGTGACGTAGATCCGCCGCGCGCCGTACTCCCGGGTGAGGCGCAGCAGCAGTTCCTCCAGCCCGGGGGCGTGCACCTCCCACGGCATGGCCGTGCGCTCGGGGTTGGGGCCGGGCAGCTGGCGGAAGTGCGGGGCGGGGCCGGTCGGGTCGTCGGCGACGATCTGGCGGAAGTAGTAGTTCAGGCCGAGCCAGTCGAGCGGGGCCCCGATGAGGTCGAGGTCGCCGTCGCGGACGGGCAGGTCGACGCCGTAGGCGTCCAGCATGTCCTCGGGGTAGCCGCGACCGAGGACGGGGTCGAGCCACCAGCGGTTGATGTGGCCGTCGGCGCGGACGGCGGCGGCCCGGTCGGCCTCGGAGTCGGAGGCGGGGGCCACCGGGCTGAGGTTGTTGACGATGCCGATCCGTGCTCCCGCCACGCTCTCGCGCAGGACCTGGACGGCCAGGCCGTGGGCGAGGTGCAGGTGGTAGGAGGCGCGGACGGCCGCGGTGAGGTCGGTCAGGCCGGGGGCCATCGCGCCGTCCAGGTGACCGATCCAGGCGGAGCAGAGCGGCTCGTTGAGGGTGGCCCAGTCGGTGACCCGGTCGCCGAGCCGGGCGGCGACGACGGCGGTGTACTCGGCGAAGCGCTCGGCGGTCTCCCGGGCCGGCCAGCCGCCGCGGTCCTGCTGGGCCTGCGGGAGGTCCCAGTGGTAGAGGGTGGGGAAGGGCGTGATGCCGGCGGCCAGCAGGGCGTCGACGAGGCGGTCGTAGAAGTCGAGGCCGGCGGGGTTGACCCGGTCGTCGGCGAGCGGGACGACCCGGGGCCAGGCGATCGAGAACCGGTAGGCGCCGAGGCCGAGGCGCCGCATCAGCGCGACGTCCTCGGGCCAGCGCCGGTAGTGGTCGCAGGCGGTGTCGCCGGTGTCGCCGCCGGCGACCTTGCCGGGGGTGTGCGAGAAGGTGTCCCAGATGGAGGGTGCGCGGCCGTCGGCGTCCACCGCCCCCTCGATCTGGTAGGCGGCGGTGGCCGCGCCCCAGAGGAAGTCGTCGGGAAGGGCGCTGAGGTCGTTCACGGCGGGCCTTTCGATCGGGTCGGCTGGAGGGTCCGGAGGGGGCGCGGGCAGGGTCACTTGACGGCCCCGGCGGTGAGCCCGGCGACCAGGTACCGCTGGAGCAGCAGGAAGCCGGCGACGACGGGCACGCTCACCACCAGCGACGCGGCCATCACCTGGTTCCAGTACACGTCGCTGAGCGTGGCGTAGCCCCGCAGGCCCACGGCCAGCGTGCGGGTCTCGTCGTTGGTGAGCACGGAGGCGAAGAGCACCTCGCCCCAGGCGGTCATGAAGGCGTAGACCGCGACCGCCACGATCCCGGGCACCGCCGCCGGGACGATGATCCGCAGCAGCGCCTGGAGCGGCCCGCAGCCGTCGACCAGGGCGGCCTCGTCGAGGTCGCGGGGGATGGAGTCGAAGTAGCCGACCAGCATCCAGATCGAGAACGGCAGCGAGAAGGTGAGGTAGGTGAGGATCAGGCCGCCGCGGCTGCCGTACAGCGCCACGCCGGTCGCGTTGCCGACGTTGACGAAGATCAGGAAGAGCGGCAGCAGGAAGAGGATGCCGGGGAACATCTGGGTGGAGAGCACGGTGACGGTGAACAGCCGGCGGCCGCGGAAGCGGTAGCGGCTCACCGCGTAGGCGGCGAGGATCGCGACCAGCACCGAGAGCAGGGTGGCGCCGCCGGCCACGATCAAGGAGTTGACCAGGTAGCGCCCCAGCGGGATGGTGCGCCAGATGTCCAGGTAGGGCCGGAGGGTGACGGTGCTGGGGATCCACCGGAACGGCCCCTGGACGTCCTGCAGCGGCTTCAGCGAGCTGCTGAGCATCACCAGCACGGGCGCGGCGGCGAAGAGGCCGAGCGCGGTCAGGACGATCAGGCGGAGCCGGCGGAAGGACGCGGGCGGGTCGATCATCGTTCATCCCTTCGGCGCGAGGTGAGCAGCAGGTAGCCGGAGGTCACCAGGAGCAGGAAGAGCAGCAGGAGCACCGACATCGCGGAGCCGGCGCCGAAGTTCCAGGTGACGAAGGAGGACTGGTAGATGTGGACGGAGACGAGGTCGGCGGCCTCCGGTGCCGATCGGCCGAACAGGATGTACGGCGTGTTGAAGTCGTTGAACGTCCAGAGGAACAGCACCAGGACGAGCACCAGGTTGACCGGGCGCAGCGAGGGCAGGGTGATCCGGCGGATCTGCTGCCAGACGCCGGCGCCGTCCAGGGCGGACGCCTCGTACAGCTCGCGCGGGATGTTCTGCAGGCCCGCGGTGAGGGTGAGGAAGGCGAACGGCCAGCTGCGCCAGACCGAGACGGTGACCAGGGCGGTGAAGCTGTTGTCGCCGAGCAGCCAGAAGGGCTTGTCGTCGACGAGGTGGAGCTGGTCGTGGAGCAGGTGGTTGATCAGGCCGGTGTCCCGTTGGAACATGAACGACCAGGTGATGACGGCCGCGTAGACCGGCAGCGCGTAGGGGAGCAGGAACAGGGCGCGCAGCAGGCCGCGGCCGCGGAAGGTGTCCTGCATCATGATCGCGGCGGTGGTGCCGAGCAGCCAGGAGAGGCCGACCGCGAGGGCGGTGAAGGCGCAGGTGACCCAGAAGGAGTGCAGCAGGGCCCGGCCGACGGGGGCGTGGAAGTCGACCGCCAGGCGGTAGTTGGAGAGCCCGGCCCAGGGGGCGGCGGTCCAGTCCCGGAGGAAGAACTGGGTGAGCTGTTTGAAGCTCATCACGATGCCGACCACCATCGGCACCAGGTGGATGAGCAGTTCGAGGACGAGGGCGGGGAGCAGCAGCAGGTAGGGGAGTGTGCTGCGACGGGGGCGGAGGCGCTTGCGGATCACCTCACTTGGCCGGCATCTGCTGCTGGGCCTTGGTGAGTTCGGACCTGACGGACTCGTCGGTGACGGCCTTGCCGGCGGCGGCCGCCGCGAGCAGGTTCTTCACGGCGGTGCCGACCAGGGTCTCGAACTGGCTCTCGTCGGCGACCTGCGGGAGCGGCTTCGCGCTCGCCGCGAGGACGTCGGTGAGGGCCTTGAGCTCGGGGGTGGCGAAGGCCGGATCGGCCTGGGCCTCCTTCACCGGCGGGATCGAGCCGTACGTCCGGTTGAGCTGGGTCTGCTCCTCGGTGCCGGTCATGAACTTGACGAAGGAGAGTGCGCCGTCGGTGTTCCTGGTGTTCTTGAAGACGGCCAGGTTGATGCCGGCGACCATCGAGGTGGTGGCGCGGTCGCCGGTGGCGCCGGCCGGGACGGGGACGGGGGCGACGCCGTAGTCCTCGGGGTTCATGCCGTGCGACTTCAGGTTGGCGCCGGCGGCCTGCCACATCAGCATGGCGGCCTTGCCGGTGGCGAAGTCGGTGACGGACTGGTTGTTGGCGTACTCGGCGTTGCCGGGGGCGGCGATCTTCTCGGTGCCCAGCAGGGCGACGTACTGCTTGACGGCGGCGACGGCGCCCGGGCTGTCGAAGGCGGGTTTGCCGGCGGGGTCGAAGAAGTCGGTGCCCTGCTGCTTGGCGAGCACGAAGGCGTGGTGGACGTTCTCGGAGACGTTGCCGCCCTCCAGGGCGAGCCCGAAACGGCCGCCGGTGGTGAGCTTCCTCCCGTCGGCGACCAGCTCCTCCCAGGTGGCCGGGGGCTTGTCGATCCCGGCCTCGGCGAAGAGCTTCTTGTTGTAGTACAGGCCGTAGGCCATCGAGTAGAGCGGGACGGCGGCCGGGTCCTGGCCGGCCGCGCCGGCCGAGGCGAGGGCGGCGGGCAGGAAGCGGTCCTTGCCGCCGATCTTCGCGAGGGCGGCCGCGTCGAAGGGGAGCAGCGCGCCGGTGGCCTGGAGCGAGGCGGACCAGGTGTTGCCGATGTTCAGCACGTCGGGGCCCTGGCCGGAGCTGGTGGCGGCGAGGATCCGGTTCAGCAGGTCGGCCCAGGGGATGACCTCCAGCTTGACCTTGATGCCGGTCTGCTGCTCGAACTTTCTCAGTTCCGGCTCCAGGACCTGGCGGTCGTTCTCCAGACTGGTGCCCTGGTTGGAGGCCCAGTAGGTGAGCGTGCCGGGGCTGCTGTTGTCGCCGCCGCCGGACGTGGAACCGCCGCCGCAGGCGGTGGCGGTGAGGACCAGGGTGGCGGCCAGGGCGGTGGCCGCGGCGGCTCGGCTGATGGGCACGATCGATTGCCCCTCTCGGGCGGGGTGGGCGGGTTCCGGGGTGAAGTGCCGTGATGCACGGCTTACTTCAGGCCGTGATTTAACGTGTGAGAAAAGCTTCCGTCAAGGGTTCGGACAGCGATAGATTCGGATCAGGAGGACGATGCCATGACCGTGCGAGGCAAGACGACGGTGCGTGACCTGCGCAGGGGCAGCCGGTCGGCGCTGCTGCGACGGCTGTATTTCGACGGGCCGCTCAGCCGGCAGGAGCTCGGCGTGATCACCGGGCTCAGTGCCGGCTCGATCAGCAACGTGACCGGCGAACTGCTCGCCGACGGGCTGATCGAGGAGTGCGGCTCGGTGGAGTCGGACGGCGGCCGCCCCCGGATCCTGCTCCAGGTCGCCGCCGGGCGGGCCCGGCTGGTCGGCGTGGACGTCGGGGAGACCCAGGTGCGGGTCGCCCTGTTCGACCTCGCCCGGACCGAGCTGGCCGCCAGCGACCGCCCGCTCTCCGACTGCGGCCACGACGTGGACCACGTGGTGGAGCTGATCCTGGCCGGACTGGCCGAGGTGCTGGCGCGCACCGGCACCGACCCGGCCACCGTGCTCGGCGTCGGCATCGGCGTCCCGGGCATCGTCGACCAGGGCGACCCGGCCTCGGACGGCCTCGGGATCGTCGTGCACAGCCAGACCGTCGGCTGGGAGGCCGTCCCGCTCGGCCGGCTGCTGCGGGCCGGCACCGACCTGCCGCTGTTCGTCGACAACGGCGCCAAGACGCTCGGCCAGGCCGAGATGTGGTTCGGCGCGGGGCGCGGCGTCCGGCACGCGGTGATCGCCCTGTTCGGCTCCGGGGTCGGGGCCTGCGTGATCGCCGACGGCGTCCGCTTCCGCGGGGCCACCAGCAGCGCGGGGGAGTGGGGGCACACCAAGGTCCACGTCGGCGGCCGGCGCTGTCGGTGCGGCGCGCGCGGCTGCCTGGAGGCGTACGTCGGGGCCGAGGCGCTGGTGGAGCGCTGGGGTGCGGCGCCGCCGGGCGACGGCGAGAAGGCGGGGCTGGCCGCGCTGCTCGCCGCCGCCGAGGCGGGTGAGCCGGCGGCCACGGCGCTGCTGGCCGAGGCGGCGGAGTACCTCGGCGCGGCCATCGCGGACCTGGTCAACCTGTTCAACCCCGAGCGGATCGTGATCGGTGGCTGGGCGGGCCTGCTGCTGGGCCCCCGGCTGCTGCCCGAGATCCGCGCCGCGGCCACCGAGTACGCGTTGCGCTTCCCCCGCGAGCAGACGTCGATCGTGCTCGGCACGCTCGGGCCGGAGGCGGTCACGGTCGGCGCGGCGACGCTGCCGCTGACCGACTTCCTGGACTCCGGGGGAGCGTTCCCACGCCGTGCCGAACCTCCGGCGCGTCAGGCGCGGGCCACCCCCGCCTGACCTGGCATTTCCGGCTGAATCGTTACCACACAAGCTAGTTCACGGTGTGAGGAAAGTCGGCACGAAGGGTTGACACCCCCGATCGGCAGCCCCGAGACTCCCGGTCGGGGGCGCTCCCCGAGCCCGAACGGCGGGCGGTGGCGCTCCGTCGGCCCCCGCCGACCCACGGTCGGCCGACCGCCGACCGCCGTGCCGCCCTGTCGTTCCCCACCGCCCGGTACCTGCGCCGCACCGGGTGCGGGCAGCGGCGTGCGCCCCCGCACACCCCACCCACCCCCACCCGCAGGAGAAGCCCATGAGGCTCGCTTCAGCACGCCCCCGCAGGGCCCCGGCCGCACTGGTCGGCCTGGCCCTGCTCTCGGGCGCCGTCCTGGCACTGCCCGCGCCGGCCGCCCATGCCGCCGACGCCCTGATCTCCCAGGGCCGGACGGTCACCGCCTCGTCCACCGAGAACGGTGCCACCCCGGCCGCCTACGCCGTGGACGGCTCCACCGGCACCCGCTGGTCGTCCGCGGCGAGCGACCAGCAGTGGCTCCAGGTCGACCTCGGCGCCACCGCCGCCCTCACCAAGGTGGTGCTCACCTGGGAGGCGGCGTACGGGCGTTCGTACCAGATCCAGACCTCGGACGACGGGTCGACCTGGCGGACGCTGTACAGCACCACCACCGGTACCGGCGGTACCGAGACGCTCGCCGTCTCCGGCAGCGGCCGCTACGTCCGGATGAACGGTCTGGCCCGCGCGACCGGATACGGCTACTCGCTCTGGGAGTTCCAGGTCTACGGCAGCTTCACGCCCGGCGGCGCCGACTGCGGCACCGCCGACGCCGCCCAGGGCCGGCCCGCCACCGCCTCCTCCGCCGAGAACGCCGGCACGGCGGCCGGCAACGCCGTGGACGGTTCCACCGGCACCCGCTGGTCCTCGGCGGCGAGCGACCAGCAGTGGCTCCAGGTCGACCTCGGCGCCGTCCGGCAGCTCTGCCGCGTGGTGCTGAACTGGGAGGCCGCGTACGGGCGTTCGTACCAGATCCAGACCTCGGACGACGGGTCCTCGTGGCGGACGGCCTACGCCACCACCACCGGTACCGGCGGCACCGAGACGCTCGCCGTCTCCGGCAGCGGCCGCTACGTCCGGATGAACGGGCAGGCCCGGGGCACCGCCTGGGGCTATTCGCTCTGGGAGTTCCAGGTCAACACCACCGACGGGCCTACCGTGCCGCCGGTGCAGGGCGGCGGCGACCTGGGCCCCAACGTCCTGGTCTTCGACCCCGCCACACCCGACATCCAGGCCAAGGTCGACGCGGTCTTCGCCCGGCAGGAGTCCAACCAGTTCGGCAGCGAGCGCTACGCGCTGCTCTTCAAGCCGGGCAGCTACCAGAACCTCAACGCCCAACTGGGCTTCTACACCTCGATCGCCGGGCTCGGCCTGAAGCCGGACGACACCACCATCAACGGCGACGTCACCGTGGACGCCGGCTGGTTCAACGGCAACGCGACGCAGAACTTCTGGCGCTCCGCCGAGAACCTCGCGCTCAACCCGGTCAACGGCACCGACCGCTGGGCCGTCGCCCAGGCCGCGCCCTTCCGCCGGATGCACGTCAAGGGCGGCCTCAACCTGGCGCCCGACGGCTACGGCTGGGCCAGCGGCGGCTACATCGCGGACAGCCGGATCGACGGCGCCGTCGGCAACTACTCCCAGCAGCAGTGGTACACCCGGGACAGCGCGATCGGCGGCTTCTCCAACGGCGTCTGGAACCAGGTGTTCTCCGGCGTCCAGGGCGCACCGGCACAGGGCTTCCCCAACCCGCCCTACACCACCCTGGACAGCACGCCGGTCTCGCGCGAGAAGCCGTTCCTCTACCTGGACGGCACCGACTACAAGGTGTTCGTCCCGGCCAAGCGGACCGACGCCCGCGGCGTCTCCTGGGACGGCACCCCGCAGGGCACGTCCCGGCCGCTCAGCCAGTTCTACGTGGTCAAGCCCGGTGCCACCGCGGCGACCATCAACGCGGCGCTGGCCCAGGGACTCGACCTGCTCTTCACCCCCGGCGTCTACCACGTCGACCGGCCGATCGAGGTCACCCGGCCCGACACCGTGGTGCTCGGCCTCGGCCTGGCGACCGTCGTCCCGGACAACGGGGTGACGGCGATCAGGGTGGCCGACGTCGACGGCGTGCGGCTGGCCGGCCTGCTGGTCGACGCCGGACCGGTCAACTCACCCGTCCTCGTCCAGATCGGCCCGGACAGCGCCGCCGCCGACCACGCGGCCGACCCGACCACCCTGCAGGACGTGTTCATCCGCGTCGGCGGTGCCGGCCCCGGCTCCGCCACCGCCGGCATCGTGGTCAACAGTGACGACGTGATCGTCGACCACACCTGGATCTGGCGCGCGGACCACGGCGCCGGCGTCGGCTGGACGACCAACCCCGCCGACTACGGCCTGCTGGTGCGCGGGGACGACGTGCTCGCCACCGGCCTGTTCGTGGAGCACTTCAAGAAGTACGACGTCGAGTGGTCCGGCGAGCGCGGCCGGACGATCTTCTTCCAGAACGAGAAGGCGTACGACGCGCCGAACCAGGCCGCCGTCCAGAACGGCGCGACCAAGGGCTTCGCTGCCTACAAGGTCGACGACGGCGTGACCACCCACGAGGGGTGGGGCCTCGGCAGCTACTGCTACTTCAACGTGGACCCGACCATCCGGATGGACCACGGCTTCGAGGCCCCGGTGCGGCCCGGGGTGCGGTTCCACGACCTGCTGGTGGTCTCGCTGGGCGGCAACGGCCAGTACGAGCACGTGATCAACGGGACCGGCGGCGCTACCTCGGGCACCGCCACCACCCCGTCCACCGTGGTCGCGTACCCCTGAGCCGGTTCGCCGGGGGCTTCAGGCGGAAGTCCCCGGCGGGCGCTCCCGAGGCCCGGTCTTGGCCCCCCGCTCGCGGCCCGGTCGCGGCCCCGGCCCCGGTCACGCTCCCGTGAGTGTGGCCGGGGTCGGGCCGTCGGGCCGGACGGTGATGCTGTAGGCCGCTCCGGTGGGGGTGCTCAGGAAGCGGGGCGAGTAGGCGGGGAGGAGGAGTTCGAGCAGGGCGGTGGTCTCCCGCAGGGCGAACTGGGTGCCGAGGCAGGCGCGGGCGCCGAGCCCGAAGGGGTAGTAGGCGCCCAGGTGGGCGGGCTTGCGGCCGGGAGAGGTGAACCGGGCCGGGTCGAAGCGCTCGGGGTCGGGCCACAGCTGCGGGTCACGGTGCGTCAGATAGGGGCAGACCAGCAGATCCGTGCCGGGCTCGATGCGGTGGCCCGCCAGGGTGTCGGCCTCCAGCGCGTGCCGGGGCAGGATCCACGCGGACGGGTAGAGCCGCAACGTCTCGCTCACCAGCGCCTGCACCGCCTCGCGCCGCTCGGCCGAGCCCTCGGGGCCGGCCGCAAGCGCCCACGCGCGGGCCTCGGGGTTGCCGTCCAGCAGGAGGAAGAGCCAGGTCAGTGTGGTGGCGGTGGTCTCGTGCCCGGCGACCAGCAGGGTCACCAGCTCGTCCCGGATGAGCCGGTCGGTGTACTCGGGGAGCTCGTCGGCGGCGTCTAGCAGTACCCGCAGCAGGCCGTCCCCCGCCGGGTCGCGCCGGGCGGCGTCGATCGCGGCGTGCGCGACGGCGTCGATCCGGGCCAGGTCGTCGGCGACCGCCTCCCGGGCGTCCGTGCCGTCGGCGGGCAGCGTCGGCAGCGCGGCCACCACCCGGGCCACCGAGGCGAGTTCGCGGTCGGTCCGGTCGTCCAGCGGGCGGCCGGTGAGGGCGCGCCAGATGGTGTCGAGGGCGAAGTGCCGCATCTCCTCGCCGACGTCCAACTGCTCCCCGGTGCGGGCGTAGCCGGCCCAGCGGTCGGCGGCGCGGCGGGCGGCCTCGACGATCCGCTGCTCGTAACGGCGCATCCCGGGGCCGGTGAACTGGGACTGCAACAGCCGCCGTTGGCGCTTCCAGGCCTCGCCGGTGGCGGACAGGACGCCCTCGCCCGCCAGCATCCGGGCCCGGTGGGAGCGCTTGACGTAGCGGTCCGGATGCCGCCCGAGCACCTGCTGCACCGCGTCCGGCTCGGTGACCAGAACGGTGGGCTGCGGCCCGAGCCGGAACGCCGCGACGCCGCCGAGCCGTTGCCGCGCCACGGCGAGCAGCTCGATCAGGTCGGACTGCTCGGCCCGCCACTGCGCGACCGTCTCGGCCGGCAACTCGGGGACGGGCCGGACCGCCCCGTCGGCGGGTGGCGGGACGGGAACGGGGTGGGCTTGGGTGGCCACGGCGTGCTCCTCTGGCGAATGGACCGACCACTCGGACGGCTGCTGCGCGCACCTGACTGTACGTCAACAGGCGGTCACCGGTCAGGGCGTGTCCCGGGACCGCACCACTGCTCCGGCCGGGGGACGGAGCGGGGCGATGCCACCCGGGCGGCGGACAGTCACGACGTGTGCGAACCGGTAGCCTTCGGCGAGGCCGACCCGGCCACTCACCGCTGCTCGCCCTCCGACGGGAGAAACGCATGCCCGGGACTCCGCCCATCACGCCCCGCCCTCGCGTCGGCAGACCGGCCCGGTGGCTGGCTGCCGCCCTGCTGCTGCCGGCGCTGGCCGCCTGCGGGGGAGGCGGCGGCTCCGGGTCCGGGGCGGAGAGCTCGGCGGCCGGCGCCGCCGAGCCGGCGGACACGCCCCCGGCGGAGGGCTCGGGGCAGCAGCCCCAGGACAAGCGGACGGAGGCGGGCGGCAACCAGGGCGGGTTCACCGGCGCGGGCAATGTGTCGGCGAGCGCCACCGGAAACTGGCCGACGGCCCATCTCACGCTCACGAGTTCGGTGACGAGCACCTTCACCGCCGAGGTGACCAAGGTCAACGACTGTGCCGGTGGCCCTAAGTCCTCGGGATCCACGAAGGTGGAATTCGACGGAGGCGAGGCAACCGCCACGGTCTCCGTTCCGGGCCCGCAGCCCCCGATCGGCAGCGGCGTCAAGGTCTGCTTCACCCTGACCGCGGGCGGAAAGAGCCAGTCGATCCAAGCCGCAGGAGGGTTGGTGGTGCAGGAGGAGATCGGCACCGAAAGCGGGGGCGGCCAGAACGGCGGGGGCGGTGAAAGCGGGGGGAGTCCGGCAGGCAGTACCGCCGGAGGTGACGCAGGCACCAGCGCCGGCAACGCGTCGGCGGGCAGCGGGAGCACGCCCTGAGCCCTGCGGAGGAGGAGCCGCCCGCCGCAGAGCCCGCCGCCGGGCCCGCCGCCACGGCCGAGCAGCCCGAGCCGCCGGTCGGCCGCTCGTTGAGCAGCTGGCTCGGCCTGATCACGACCTGGGTCGCGCCGACCACCCTCATCACCGCGCTGCTGTTCTTCTTCGGCTTCGCCTACACCGACTCGCTCTACCACTACTTCGGCCTGGACGCCGCGACGATCGGCTTCGGCACCCAGGACCTCCTGCTCCGCAGCTCGCCCGCGTTGTACCTCCCGGCCGGGGTGCTGCTCTGCGCCGCCCTGGTGGCCGCGGTCACCTACCACCTGGCGACCCGTGCCGTCCGGTCCGGTCCGGACAGCAGCAGGGCCGTCGGCCGGGCCTGCCGAGCCGTCGCCGTGCTGGTCGTCCCGTTGGTGCTGCTCGGCTTCCTGGCCGGGTTCGAGGTGATCGACGCGGGCCCGATGGGCACTCCGCTGTTGCTCGGCGGCGCGCTCCTGCTGGTCGTGCTGGCCCGGCTGCTCGCCGTCCGCACCACGGGCGCCCCCTACCCGCTCACCGGCGAGCGGGCGGCGCTCGGCATCAGCACGGCGCTCATCGTGCTCTGCTCGTTCTGGGCCGCCGGCGGCTTCGCCCACCAGAAGGGGGAGGCGGACGCCGAGCGGCTGGCCGGCAACCTGGCGCTGCGCCCGGCCGTCGTCCTCGACACCACCGAGCGGCTCTACCTCCAGTGGTCCGGGGTGGACGAGCGGGCGCTGCCGGACGCCGCGGCGGGGCAGCGGTTCCGCTACCGCTACCGCGGCCTGCGCCTGCTGGCGCAGGCCAACGGTCGGATGTTCCTGATCCCGCGGAACTGGACGTGGGAGGAGGGCAATGTGCTGATCCTCCCGGTGGACGCCAACGTCCGGATGGTCTTCCACCCGGGCTGATCCGGTGCCCGTGCGCGGACGCGGCCGGGCCGCGGCTCGTCCCCCTCGACGAACCGCGGCCCGGCCCGGCCCGTAGGCCTCCGGAATCAGGTCAGATCTGCTGCCAGAGGGCCGGGACGATGTTGGGCTCCCAGCCGACCTGCGCGGTGTGGCCCTGGATGCAGCGGTAGCTGACGCCGTTCCAGGTGACCACGTCACCCGCCTGGTAGGTGGTGCCCGGCGTCCAGGTGCCGCCCGGGTTGCCCGGGTCGGTGCCGACCACCAGCGAGTAGGTGGTGCTGTGGGTGGTCGAGCCGGTGCCGGTCACGGTGAGGGTGTAGGTGCCGGCCGCGGTGCCGGAGCCGACCGCGACGGAGAGCGTCGCGGAGGAGCCGGACTGCACCGAGGACGGGCTGACGGTGGCCGTGACGCCGGCCGGGGCGCCCGAGACGGACAGGTTCACCGTCTGGGCCGAGCCGGACGTGGTGGCCGTGGAGACGGTGGCGTTGGTCGAGCCGCCCGGAGTGGCGTTGCCGGTGGTCGGGCTCACCGCGACGGAGAAGTCGTTGGTCGGGATGGGACCGCCGCCGACCGAGGTCTTCCACAGGGTGTACGCGACGCCGTCGGCGCTGCGGTCCAGGACGGTGGTGTTGATGTTGCTCGTGGTGTCGCACGCCTGGTGGTAGCAGGAGTCGTACGCCCGGTTGGCGGTGCCGCCCCACTTGGCCGCCTGGGCCGTGGTCTTGACCGCGCTGGCGCCGGCCGCGTAGCCGGAGGTGGGGATGCCGCCCTGCTGGAAGGAGTAGTCGTCGGAGCGGCCCTGGCCCTCGACGTTCTCCTCGGGCTGGATGCCCAGGGAGTCCCAGTAGGCCTTCATCGGGGCGGAGGCGGCGGAGTTGATGTTGTTGATGAAGTAGCCGGCGTTGGGCGAGCCGACCATGTCGAAGTTGTAGTAGCCCTTGATGGCGCTGCGCTGGGTGGAGCCCAGCTGGTTCACGTAGTACTGCGAGCCCTGCAGGCCCTGCTCCTCACCCGTCCACCAGGCGAACCGGACGTGCCGGGTCAGGGTGGGGTTCTGCTGGGCGAGCGTCAGCGCGTTCTCCAGCAGGACGGCGGAGCCCGAGCCGTTGTCGTTGATGCCCGGGCCGGCGCCGACGCTGTCCAGGTGCGCGCCGAACATGGTGACCTGGTCGGTCGGGCCGCCCGGCCAGTCCGCGATCAGGTTGTTGGAGCTGTAGGTGCAGGAGGTGCAGGTCTGCTCGCTGACGGTGTAGCCGGCGGCCTGCAGCTTGCCCTTGATGTAGGCGAGCGACTGGCTGTGGCCGGCCGTGCCGGCCCGCCGGGTGCCGCCGTTCTGGGTCGCGATGGTGTTGAGCTGGCTCAGGTGCGCCTGCACGTTGGCGACGCTGATGTCGGGCACGTTGGGGTTGGGGTTGCCGCCGCCGACGGTCAGCGTGTACTGCGCGGTGTGCGTGGCGGAGCCGGTGCCGGTCACCGTGATGACGTAGGTGCCGGGCGTGGCGGAGGAGGAGGCCGAGGCGGTCAGCGTCGCGGACGAACCGGCCTGCACCGAGGTCGGGCTGACCGAGACGGACACGCCGGCCGGGGCGCCGGAGACGGCCAGGTTGACGGTCTGCGCGGTGCCCGAGGTGACGGCGGTGCTCACCGCGGCCGTGGTCGAGGCGCCGGGCTGGACGGAGCCGGACGCCGGGTTGACGGCCAGCGAGTAGTCGTTGTTCCCGCTCGGCGTGCAGGTGGGCTCACCGCTCTGGGCGGTGACGCTGATCGCGTCCCAGGCCGCCTTGGTGCGGGTGAACAGGGTGCAGCCGGGGTCCAGGCTCTTCGCCGCGGTCAGGGTGGTGACCCGGTACTTCTTGTAGGTCATGCCGCTGGTCTTGAGCAACATGCCGCCGTAGAAGACCCGCCCGGCGTCCTTGATGCCGACGCCGGTGACCGAGGAGTTGTTGCAGGTCGGGCTGGTGGGCTTGCCGCCACCCGGGTTGGAGCCCTCGGAGAGCAGGTAGAACCAGTGGTTCAGCGGGCCCGCCGCGGCGTGCACCTCGGTGCTCGGGATCGAGGAGGAGTAGCAGTTGGGGTTGTTGCCCACCAGCGAGGGGTTGTACATGTTGCGGATCGGCCCCTGGCCGACCAGGTTGATCATCTCGCCGACGGTGTAGTCGGGGTTGTCGTACGGGGACGGCTCGTTGGCGTACGCCTCGGTCAGCGCGCCGAAGATGTCGCCGGTGCCCTCGCCGAGGCCGTTCTCGTTGTTGGCGCCGCCGGGCGTGTACTGGTCGATGCCGTGGCCGAACTCGTGGCCGACCACGTCGATGGCGGCGATCCACTCGTTGGCGTTGTTGTGGCCGATCGAGACGGAGGAGCCGTCCCAGTAGGCGTTGACGTCGTTCAGGCCGACCTTGACCGGCCAGCTGCCGCCGTTGCCGTTGTGGCCGTTGCGGCCCAGCCAGTCGCGGAGCATGTCCCATTCCTTCTGCGCCGCGAACATCACGTCGGCGCAGCCGGTCTCCTTGCTGGTCGGGTTGCCGGTGCCCCAGGAGTCGCTCGACTTGGAGAACACCTGGCCGGAGCTGTAGTCCGCACAGCTCAGCCCGGACCGGCTCGGGTCGCGCAGCGAGTAGGTGCTGCCCGAGGCGGTGGTGCTGATGGTGACCGGGGCCGGGCCGTTCCACTTGCTGTTGGCGGTACCGGCCTTGACGTCGTCGTAGCGGTCGATCACCTCACCGGTGCGGGCGTCGACGAAGACGTGCAGCCGGCTCGGGGCCGCGGAGGTCCGGCCGGTGAGCACGGTCTCCCAGGCGAGCCGCCCGGTGCCGTCCTGGACCTTGACCACCAGGCGACGGGTGTCGACGCCGTCCACGGCGGCCAGCCCGGTGCGCGCGGTCTTCTCCGCGTTGGCGGCGCTGATCAGGGGTGCGGTCGCCAGCGGGGCGACGGCGGTCCCGCCGACCGGCCCGGTGGCCGCGGACTGGAGGCCGCGGACCTTGCCCTGGCCGTCGGCTATGACGACGGCGTCGCCGCCGACCACCGGCAGGCCCCGGTAGCTGCGCTCGTAGGCGATCGAGTAGAGGCCGCCGAGCCACGGGGTGACGGACTGGCGCTCGTAGGTCTCGCCCGGGCCCTTGGCCAGGGCGTCCAGGCCCGCTGCGGCCGCCTGGTCGGCGGCGGACACGGCGGCGGCCAGCGCGCTCGGGGGCGCGCTCACGGCCGGGCCCGGCTCGGCGGCGGCCTGCCCGACCGCGGTGGCGGTGAGCATGCCGGCCAGGACGGTCAGGGTGGTTCCCGCCGTCAGTAATCTGCGTTTCATTCCGAGGCTCCTCGAACGTGGGGGTGCTCGACCGCGGACGACGTGCCTGTCTGGCGCTCACCGCGGGCCGCATCGGGGGACGGCCGTTGCGGGCGTCCGCGCTCGGGTGCCGGAACCCTCACACGCCGTCATGCCTCGGTCAACGGGTCCGGCACGGCATTCGTGCGGTTGGCAAGTTCTGTCAAGCTGCGGGTTTTGTGGAGAGGTTGAGACCAAGAGGTTGAGACCACCTCATGTACGGAGGGCGCCCGGTCCAGTACCGTCCTGTTCATCGGAGGGACCGGAACCGACTCGCCGGGACCGATCAACCGGAACCGACCCGTCGGAACCGACCCGCCGGAACCGATCTCGGGAGGGCAGCCCCGTGTACCGGAACCACGCCGACGCACCGCCCGCCGGTCCGCCGTCGGCCGACGCGCTCTGGCGGGCCTTCGGCGCCCGCCTGCGGCACTGGCGCCGGCGCGCCGGCCTCACCCAGGCCCAGCTCGGAGCCGAGATCGGCTACGACCACACCGCCGTCAGCAAGCTCGAACACGGCGCCCGCCGGACCACCCTGCGGATCGCCGAGCGGCTGGACGGCCTGCTGACCGCCGACGGCGAGCTGCGCACCGCCTGCCTGCGCGCCGAGGAAGGGGACGCGGGGGAGTGGGACCGCCCCGCCCCGCCGGTCCCGCCCGTACCGGCAGGCTGGGCCCGCCACCCGCTGCCCGGCGGCCCCGCCGCCCCCGAACCGGCCCTGCCGCCGTTCGCCGCCGGCGGACCGCCCCGCCGCCTCCCCGACTACGGGCTGCTCTGCCCGCTGCACGGCGCGGCCGGCTGCGCCGTCCCCGAGGCCGGCGAACTGGCCGTCCTGCACGCCGCGTTCTGCGCCGCCGACCCGGACACCGCGCCGCCACTGGACCCCGACACCGCGCACGCCCTCACCGGCCTGCTCGCCGCCCACCTGCGGGCCGGCGAGGCGCCCGCCGGACCGGGCACCGCCGCCGTCGAGGAGACCCTGCGGGTGATCCTGCGCCGGCTCACCGGCACCACCGCCGCCCGGGCCCGCCGCCCGCTGGCCCGGCTCGCCGCCGAGTACGCGCACGCCGCCGGCGGGCTGCGGATGCAGCACGGCCGCAACGCCACCGCGATGGCCTGCTTCGACCGCGCGCTCACCTGGTCCGAACTGGCCGACGACCCCGCCACCCAGGTCGCCGCACTGAGCGACATGAGCACCCTGGCCCGGCTCGACGGCGACCCGGCCGCCGCGCTCGGCTACGCCCGCGAGATCGCCCGCGCCGCGCCCGGCCGGCACTGGGCCGGCGCGATGTCCCAGGTCGGCCAGGCCCGGGCGCACGCCCTGGCCGGGGACGTCCGCGCGACGGTCCGGCACATCGCCCGCGCCCGGCTCCACCTCGACCACATCGGCGAGCACGACGAGACGGACGCGCCCTGGCTCTCCATCGCCTCGATGCGGCTGCGGGTCGAGTCGGGAGCGGCCGCCGCGCTGCGCGACGCCGCCGCCGCCGTCGGGGACCACCGGCTCGCGCTGCGCGCCGTGGACGCCGCCGACACCGCGCTGCGACTGCTGGCCCCGGACCAACTACCGACCACCCGACTGCTGTTCACCATCCGGATGGCCGACTGCCACCTGTGCGCCCATGACCCGCAGACCGCCGTGGCCCTGCTCGCCCCGGTACTGGACGACGCCACGACCGCGCTGCCCGCCCTCGCCCGGCACGAACTGCGCGGGCTGCGCACCCGGCTGGGCGCCCACGGGCTGGCGGTATCTTGACGAAGGTGGGCGATCACGCCGCTCGTGGGCTCCGGCCCCGGCGGGCGAAGATCGGACCACCGCCGAACAGGGCGGGCCCCGGTACGAGTTCGAGGAGCACCCCGATGACCGCCAGCGCCGTTCTCAGCGTCCCCGCCGCCGACCCGGCCGTCGCCGCCGCGCACTTCCTCACCCGCCTCTCCTTCGAGGCCGACGTCTCGGACGTGCACGCCGACCTGGCCGCCGGCGCCCCCGGCGTGGTGGTGGTCGACTCCCGCAGCGAGGCGGCCTGGGCACAGGGCCGGATCCCGGGCGCGGTGCACATCCCCACCGCTCGGATCGCCGAGCTGGCGCCGCTGCTGATCGACCCCTCGGCCACGGTCGTCACCTACTGCTGGGGCCCCGGCTGCAACGGCGCCACCCGCGCCGCCCTCGCGTTCGCCCGGCTCGGCCACCCGGTCAAGGAGATGCTCGGCGGCTTCGAGTACTGGGCCCGGGAGGGCTTCGCCTACGACACCGACCACGGCACCGAGCAGCGGCCGGTGGACGACCTGACCGCCCCCCGCTCCGGCATCTCCTGCGCCTGCTGACCCGGATCGGCGGCGACGAAGGCCCGGGCCCGGTGGCCCGGGCCTTTCGGCCGGCCGGGCCCTGGCTGGCCGTTCGGGGCGGTGCGGTGGGTGCGGTCGGGGTGCGGTCGAGGTGCGTCGGGGCAGGGGTCGCGGCGCGGTCCCACCGGGTCAGTGTGGCCGCGGTGTTGCGGCCCTGTGGCGCGCGGTTGCGGGAGGCCGCGCAGGCGTTGAATCGCTGGTCCGGGCGTTGATTGATCGTCTCCGGCTTCCTAGACTCGGGGACGGCGAAGGGCGCCGGTCGCAGGCCCGGACCGGCTGACCGGCAGCCCCCGTACCGCGGTGCGGCGACCGGGGGCTCGCGATGTGACGCGGCGTCATGTCAGAGGCGGCCGTGGTCGAGGCCCGGGTGGGCGGGGACGGAGAACGTCGTGGCACAGCGGACGGGCGGGCCGATCGCCGTGGGCCTGAGGCTGGTGGCCCGGCTCGATGTCGACCTGCGCCGGCGCGCCGGATCGCTCTGTCGCTGACGCTGCCGACCGGCCGGGGCGTCCTCCCCGGGGCGATCCGGCCTTCGCCCGTCCCGCTTTCCTTCGCCTTTCCGTCAGCCTTCCCCTGCCTTCCCCCCGACTTGCCCGCCGAGGAGACCGTATGGCCACCGACCTGTCCCCGTCCGACGCCGAACAGATCCGCCAACTGCTCGCCCGCTTCTCGCACGCCTTCGACAACGCCGACACCAAGGCTCTGGGCGAGGTCTTCGCCACCGATGGGGTGCTGGAACTCGCCCGTACCGGTGCGGTGTTCAGCGGCCTGGAGAAGATCCGGGTGTTCAGCCGCGACCTCGGCACCCGGTCGCCCGACCAGCACACCCTGGACAGCGTGCTGACCGCCGAACCGGACGGCACCGTCCGGGGCCGCAGCCGGTACCTGGCGATCCAGTCGGACGGCACCGTCCACAACGGGGACTACTTCGACGTCTACGTCCGCACCGAGGACGGCTGGCGGATAGCCCGCCGCCGCTCCGTCCCGCGCTACCCGCTGCGCGCCGGCGAGGCGTAGGGGGCGGGGGCGGGCTCCAGTTGCCGGGCTCGCCCGGCCCCCGGACCTCCGGGGAGGCGCGGACACGCACTCCGGTGCGCGAGCGGGGGCGACAGTGCCCGGGCGTGTTCCTCGGTACCCCTGCCGAACGGCAGGGGTACCGGGCCCTGACAGGTGTTCAGAACCTGCCGAACAGCACATGTGCCGCCCTGTGGTCAGGCGGGAAGCTGGATCCGTCAGCAGGAAGCAGCCCCGGCCACGGCCGGCAGGCGCGCCAGACGAGGGAGTTCGGCATGTCCGTCATCATCAACACCGCCCGGGCGAGGGCGACCACCGGGGCGATCGCCGTCGCCGCGCTTCTTGTGGCCGTGGGCGGTTGCGCGTCCTCCTCGCCGGTCGCCGGCGCCGGGGCGGTGTCACCGGCGGCGGGCACGGCCGGCCGCTCGGCCTCCCCCTCGCCGGGGGCGGTGGCACCGGCGGCGGTGGCGGGGGTGGGCGGGTCGGCGCGGATCACCTACGCCTACTCTCCCGACGACGACATACGCTTCACCTTCGAGGTCGAGGCGGCGCCGTTCAGCCGTCCTTTGCCGGGGGCTCCGCAGGGGCTGCCCTCCGATGCGCGCGGCACGGTGCGGATCTCGCACCACGTCGCGGCGGTGGACCGTACGGTGACGTCCGAGGCCGCCGTGGACTGCCTGGTGACCGGGGACCGAACGGCCTCGTTCAGCGCCATCGTCACCCGGGCCGACCCGGAGGTCGCCGACACCATCGGCAAACGCCAGGGCTTCAGCGTCCTGGACGGCGGCTCACCTGACCACCCCGACCGCGTCGGGTTCTCCTGGGGCGTGGCGAACCTGGACACCGACGCCACCGGCCAAGCCGTCGAGGGTCGGGTCGGCACCTGCATGGCACCCGCCCCCTTCGCCCCGGTCGCTACAGGGGACTTCACCGTGCGGCCCGCCGAGCTGCCCCCGCTCCCCGCCGCCCCGAGCACCCCGGCCGGCCCGTGAGCAGGGCCCGATCCCCGGGGCAGCGCACGCACTCGGCGGCGAGCTCGTCGCCGGACATCGCGCCGCGCGGGCGGAACGACGCGGTGCGGACAAGGAAGTAGTCGTTGACCACGCCGTCGTAGCCAGTCGCATGTCCAGGCGCGACGACCTGCTGGTGCCAGACACGCGGCGGGTCCGTATCGACCGCCAGCCCCACCTCCTCGTTGAGCTCTCGGCGGAGCGCACGAGGGACGTCTCGCCGCACTCGACGCCTCCACCAGGGGCTGCCCGGACGACAGTGCCGACCGGATGTGGGAGGGCGAAGCGACACAGCAGGATGCGGTCATCCTCGTCGAGCGCGACCGCACGGCCTGAGCGACGCGGGTTCACCGAGGGCATCCGCGCATGCTATCCACCGGTGACCACCACGGTCCCTCGGAACGGGGAAACTCGGTTGCCGCGGGCCGCCGTCTCGATCATGATCTCCCGCATGGACTTTTGATGACTGCCACGTAGTACGTACCTGTCGCGCGATCGACCTCGGAGCCTGACTTCCCGGCCCCGGGGCGATGGGTCGCGCCCCTCGTGAGCATCCGTCAGAGAGCGGGAGTCGCCGAGTGAGTTCGGCATGCCCTCCTGCTGAGTCCTGAAAGCACCCAACACACATGAATACCGACCGCAAGGCCCTGTGGGCCGTGCGTCAGTCCGCCCTGCCCACCGTCGTCCGGTCCTGCCCGGACTGCCCCGGCATGCGGCACCGCGCCTCGGGGAAGATCCGCGTCAACGCGAACGGCAAGCTGCTCGACGTCTGGCTGCTGCTGAGCTGCGCGACGTGCGACCGGACCTCGAAGGTGCCCGTCCACGAGCGCGCCCACGTCTCGACGCTGGAGCCGGCCCGGCTGGTGGCGTACGAGATCAACGACCCGGCAGCGGTACGGGAGGTGGTGATGAGCGCGTCGCTCGCGGCGAAGAACCGGTACAAGCTCGACTGGACCGGGACGTGGGAGCTGGAGGCCCGCATGCCGCTGTACGCGCTCGACGACCCGAACCCGCTCTCGGTGCAGGTGCGCTTCGAGCTGCCCGCGCCGGTCCGGGTGGAGCGGCTGCTGCAGCTCGGTCTCGGTCTGAGCCGGGCCGAGGTGCGCCGTCTGGTCGCGGACGGGCGGATCCGTCTGCCGTTCGCGCCGGACGCCAAGGCGCACCAGGACTTCGAAGTCACCATCCACGGACCCGGTTCCGTCGATGCGGCCAAGCACGCGAAGTCCCTCGATGCGCCCGACGCCGAACGCGCCGACCTGGCTCGGATCGGGCTGCCGCCCGCGCCCGGCCGGGAGCTCCCACGCCGGGCCACGGCGGCTGGGACGTGTCCGGTCGATCGTGCGCGGAGCCCGATGACGAGGGCGGCTGCGGTGACGGTTCCGAGGTAGACGTATCCGCGTTAGTCGTATCGGGTTGCGACTGCTCTGGCGTGCTTGAGCTTGTCGATGGCCCGTTCGACGGTGTTCCGGTTCCTGTACCGCTCCAGGTCGAGTTCCGGTGGCCGCCCGCCTCGCGATCCCTTGCGCAGGCGGGCGGCCTGGTTCCTAGTCGGCCGTGCAGCCCCAGTAGCCG
The DNA here is from genome assembly GCF_042882445.1 of Kitasatospora sp. NPDC058218. Classification (NCBI taxonomy): domain Bacteria; kingdom Bacillati; phylum Actinomycetota; class Actinomycetes; order Kitasatosporales; family Streptomycetaceae; genus Kitasatospora; species Kitasatospora sp. NPDC058218. The sequence continues at coordinate 70,780 of NZ_JBHVWC010000001.1, forward strand.
ACCTCTGCCGGTTCGCCGTCGTGGTACAGGACGGTGCAGTGGCCGATGCCGCGGCCGGGGAAGGGGAGGGCCGCGGTCCCGAGTGCCGCTTCCCAGCGGGCGCGCGTCGGTCGTCCGTCGGGTGCCCAGCGGCGAAGTTCGTGATCGGTCAGCGGCCGCACCATGGCGAAGTCGTCGTCGGCCCCGGCGTCGAGGAGTGCGTAGAAGTCGAGCACGGTGGCGGTGCCGCCGGTGAGGATGAACTCCCGCCAGTCGGCGTCCCCCCACAGATCGCTGATGTCCCGGCCGGGGAAACCGTGGTCGTCCTTCGCCAGCTCCAGTTCCTGGGCCCGTCTCAATGCCGCCGCCAAGTCCGGCCGGTACGGCCCCGTCCCCGCCCACTCGTGGCCACCCATGCCCAGGGCCTCCCCGTATCTCTCGCCCACTCGACTCTCGCCGCAGGTTAACGGGGGCCACCGACAGGTGATGATGACGGGACGAGGCCCGCGGCGAGGTCCTGCGGGAGGGTGCCCTGGCTGTTCATCGGCTGTCCATGCGGTGGTCCAGACCAGTGGGGCGGGATCGTCGATAGCATCCGCAGGTGACCAGGTTGACCAGGGTGACCACCGAGGATGACCGGCCCGCGCCCCGACGGCCCACCGTTGCCCGCCTGTCGGGGTTGCTGCTCTGCGCGGCGCTGCTGGGCTCGGACGGCTGGCTGGTCGGCCGGGGTGCGGCGAGGATGATCGCGGTCGGGAGCTGCGGCGACGGCTTCGAGCGGGCCTGCGAGTCGGCCGATCTCTGGGCGGGCCTGTCCGTCCCCCTCGGCGTCATCCTCGGCATGGTCCTCCTGGTGGGCACCGCCTTCGTGCTGGCCGCCGACGGCTCCGCCTCGGCCTCCTCCGACCTCCCGATCGGTGCGGGCACCCTGCTCGGTCTGCTCTGCCTGCTGGCCGGCATCGCCCTCGGTGCCGACGGCGCGAGCGGGTGGCTGCTCGGGCCGGCCGTCCTGGTCGCACTGCTCGCCGCCTGGTCGGCGCGTGCGGAGGCCCGTCGCCGCCGTCGGATCCTCGCCGGGGAGCGGGCGCGGGCCGAGCGGGCGGAGCGCCTCGACCGGTACGGGGTGACGGCGCACGGCACCGTCCTGGACCTTCGCGGCACCGGCGTCGTCCTCAACGACTGCCCCGAACTGGTCGTCACCGTCCGCTACGTCACGGCCGACGGCCCGGAGCACACCGAGTCGCTCACCGAGACCTTCCCCGTCCACGAGCTTCCGCGCCGCGGTGACCGGCTCGCCCTGCGCTACGACCCCCGGCACCCGGACCGTCCCGAGCTGTGCTCCCGGGCCGCGGCGCCGGACGGCACCCCGGGCTGAGCCCCGAGGGCCGCGCGAGGAGATCACTGCGCCGAAGCCCGTGCGCCGAGGTCAGCTTGCCGAGGTCAGTGCGAGAACTCGATCGACAGGTACGGGCTCAGCGCCCGCAGGAAGTCCGCCGCGTCGAACATCGCGCCGGCCGAGGCGACCCCCGTGGTCCGCGTCCGCCCGGTCAGGATGCGGTCGACGGCCTCCACCGCCAGGGGCGCGGTGATCGCGTAGATGTCCTGGCCCCGGGCCGTGGCACGGCGCTCGACACCACCCGCGGCGAGCAGGACGTCGACCAGGAACGTCTGGTCGGACCGGCCCAGGTCGTCGACCGGCTCGGGCGCCGGCGTGTTCTCCCCGGCCAGGTCCCCCGCGGCCTCGACGGTCATGTAGGTGCGGACCTCGGGCACGGCCAGGTGGCTGGGAAGGGTCACGACGTCGGCCATCGTGAACTCCCCGATCACCGTGCGCCGGCCCAGCGGCGCGGGGAAGGGCCACTCCTGCTCCCACGGCTTGTCGTCGTGGTACTGCAGCGAGCCGTCCGCGAACCTCACCCGGCGGCCCGCGCGGCGGTCGTGCGACACCTGCCCGGCCTCCCGGGTACCCGGGGTGGGGTGCCAGCTGTCCAGCCCGTAGGCGACGTGTGCGATGTCCGCGGACGTCCACTCGCCCATCACCGCGGTCGCCAACAGGTCGCCCAGGCCACCGTAGAAGGCCATCGCCGGGACCACCGGGACGCCGGCCTCGCGGGCGGCGTCCGCGTGGTCGGCGAACATCGCGACGTTGGCCTCGATCTCCGCGGCGACGTCGACGTAGGGGATCCCGGCGCGCAGGGCGGCCTCGACGACCGGGCCGCCGGTCACCGCGAACGGTCCGGCGGCGTTCACGACGGCCGCCGCGCCGGCGAGGGCGCGGTCCAGCGACGCCGGGTCGTCCACGGTGGCCGGCCGGGGCTCCACACCGGGCCACTCGGCCGCCAGCGCCTCCAGCTGGGCCGCGTTGCGCCCGGAGACGATCGTGGTGAAGCCGCGCCTTTGCAACTCGGCGACGATGAAGCGACCGGTGTGCCCCGTTGCCCCGTAAACCACCACTGCAGCCGTCGTGCTCATCGTTGCTTCCCCGTTCTCGTCGTCCTGTTGATGACCAGTCTGGCCGGGGACGGGACCGGACCGTGATGGTCCGGAACGACAACACCCGTACACTTTCGGACATGCCCACTGTCGCCCTTCCGACCGCCGGACACCTGCTGCACTTCGAACTGGCGGTGGCCTACGAGATCTTCGGCAATCCCCCGCGCGAGGCCACGGACGGCTGGTACGACGTGCTGCTCTGCGGGCCGGGGCCGGTGCGGGTCGGCCCGTTCACCGTCGAGCCCGACCACGGGCTGGAGCGCCTGGTGGACGCCGACACGGTGATCGTGCCCGCGTGCGCTGACATCGACGATCCGCTGCCGGCGGAGCTGGTCGAAGCCGTGCGCGCGGCCCACCGGGCGGGTGCCCGGGTCGCCTCGCTCTGCACCGGGGCGTTCGTGCTCGGTGCGGCGGGCCTGCTGGACGGCCGGCGGGCCACCACCCACTGGGCCCACACCGAGGAGTTGAGGGCGCGCCACCCGTTGGCCGAGGTCGACCCGGACGTGCTCTACACGGACAACGGCAGCGTGCTGACCTCCGCGGGCAAGGCCGCGGCCGTGGACCTCTGCCTGCATCTGATCCACCTCGACCACGGCGCCGGCATCGCCAACTCCGTGGCCCGTCGCCTCGTCATGTCGCCCCACCGGCCGGGCGGTCAGGCCCAGTTCGTGGCGACGCCGGTGCAGGCGACGGGCGACCACGTGCTGTCCAACGTGCTCGCCTGGGCCCAGCAGCGACTGGACCGGCCGCTGACGGTGACCGACCTCGCGCGGAAGGCGAACACCAGCCCCCGCCATCTCGGACGGCAGTTCCGCTCGGTGCTCGGGCAGACGCCGCTCCAGTGGCTGCTGAACCAGCGGGTGCGCCGGGCCCAGGAGTTGCTGGAAGCCACCGACGAGAGCATCGAGGCGGTGGCCCTCGCCACCGGCATGGGGACCGCCACGACGCTGCGGCGCCAGTTCAAGCGGATCGTCGGAGTCCCGCCCAACAGCTACCGGCACTCGTTCCGCAGCGCGAACCCCGGCTGACCGGTCCGGATGTGACGCAACGCCCGTCCTTTCGACGGAGGTTCGGGGACCTCGGGGGCGGGGGTGGGGTTACTGGTGGGCTCATGACAGGCCGTTCCGGTCAATCGGTGGCTGATACCGGCGAGCGGGGCGCCCTTCGTGCCGGAATCGGGTGTCACATGCCAGAGGCACTGCCATGATGCAGCGAGAACGATGTGACATTGCACATTGCTCTCGCCGAGCGCTGAGGGCAATGACCGAGGGAGGAACCCCGTGAAGAGTCTCACCGCCGTACTGGCCACCGCCGCGACCCTGGCCACGCTCGCCACCGCCCAGCAGGCCGTCGCCGCGCCCGTCGCCGGCCCGGTGGGTGCCACCGTGACCTGTGGGAGCCCGGGCGCGCCCGGCTTCCTGCTGACGAGGGCCTGCGTCGAGGTGACCGGCAACCAGGTGTACTTCTACGGCCAGGCCACTCCCACCAACCCGGCCTGGCAGCCGCAGCAGGTCGGGTTCAGGGTCTCCGGCACCGTCGTCGGCAGCGCGCCGATCGCCCCCGTCACCCCGACCACCCTCGTGACGGCGGGCGGGACGCGCGTCGGCGGCATCACCGCCACCGCGCCGTGCGGTTCGACGGTGATCGCCAACTTCTCGGTGGACCAGTGGGGCTGGCCCACCTCGGACGCGACCGTCTCCGCGGTCGTGGCCTGCTGACCGAAGCCGGCAGCAGTACCGGGCAGGCCGGTGCGGGCGGGGGCGGCGGCCTCCACCCGCACCGGCCGTTCCGCAACGGCCGCGACCCGCGACCCCGTGACCCGTGCCCCGCCGATCGGCCCGGCCCTCCCCGGTTCGGCCCGGCGGCTACTCCGGCGTCCACCGGCCGAGCAGCTTGCGGACCTCCGTGCGCAGGCGGAACCAGCCGCCGGCTCCCGCGACGGCGCCGGCGACGAGGGCGGCGAGGGTGTGGCCGATGAGCGCGAACAGCGGGTGGTCGGCGATCTCGCCGGTGCGCGGGCTCATCCACATCGACAGGCGGTGGCCGTCGGAGTCGCGCCGGTCAGTGCTCCCGCGAGGGCGAATGCGCGCCAGTGGAGCGAACGGTCCTCTTCCATCGGATCCCCCTCGCACTCCCGCCGGGCGCACCCCCGCCCATGCTGCCCCGGACCGGCGCCGCGGGGCCACCCGCCGGAACGAGAACCGGCGCCGAGTCCTGACCGGTGGGCGACGAGCGGGCCCGCACCGGGCGGTCCGGCTCGCCGGTCCGATGCCGTGTTCGCGGCCGCTCAGTCGAGACAGAACTCGTTGCCCTCGACGTCCTGCATCAACTGGCAGGACTCGTTCTCGCCGTCGGCGAGCAGCAGTTGCCCGCGCACCGCGCCGAGCGCGACAAGTCGTGCGCACTCGGCTTCGAGCACGGCCAGGCGCTCTTCCCCCACGAGCCCGGTGCCGACCCGCACGTCGAGGTGCACCCGGTTCTTGACGACCTTGCCTTCGGGTACCCGCTGGAAGAACAGTCGCGGCTCCGTACCCGTGGGATTGATGGCGGCGAACGCCGGTCCCTGATGCCCGGGCGGCTGTGCGCGATCGAACTCGTCCCAGCCGGCGTACCCCTCCGGGGCCGGCGGTGCGATGTATCCCAACACCGCGCGCCAGAAACGGGCGACGCGCTCGGGGTTCGCGCAGTCGAAGGTGATCTGGACCTGCTTGATCGACGCCATCGGTCCATCGTAGAGGTGGGTCCTCCGTCGCCTCCAGGGGCCCCGCCCCTGGTCGGGGCGTGGCGCGATGCGGCCGACTCCCGGCGATGGGTGGGGTCTTGAGCGGTGGGACGACGATCCCGAAGGCCCCCGCCGCAGGAGGTTCCGGCGGACGTCGGGACCGTCGGGCGGACGCGACGCGTCCGCCCCGGCGGCAGGCCGGGGCGGACGCGGGTGGTGCGGGTGGTGCGGGGGTGGTCCGGCCGGTCAGAGCGCGGCGTCGGGGATCCACGAGCCGTGGATCATGGCCGGGACCCGGCGGGGCAGGTGGACGGTGGCGATCGGCGGGGCGGCGAGGTCGGAGGCGTCCAGGACGAGCAGCTCGGAGGTCTCGGTGTTGAGGTCGCCGACGATGGTGAGCAGATAGCCGGCGTCCTCCTCGGTGGCCCCCTCGGCCGGGACGAACACGGCCTCGCTGGGGAGTCGGCCGGTCCCGAACGGCCGGAGCGTCCGGGCGCCGGTGGCACGGTCGTACTTGACGAGGGTGTGGTTGCCGATGCCGAGGTCGTCGGGGAACGAGAGCGCGTACTGGTAGCGGTGCTCGCGGCCGAGGTACTCCTCGTTGATGGTCGGGAACTCGACGGTGAGGTCGTCGGTCTGCTCCTCGCGGACGGTGTCGGTGGTCAGGTCGACGGTCCAGCGCCGCGAGCGGGAGCCGGAGTTGGGCTCGGCGCCGCGGTCGGGGGTGCCGACCCACCAGTTCCAGGAGCGCTGCCAGCCCTCCCGGCCGACGGCCGGGCCCTCGATGACGACGCGGCCCCGGGCGTCCTCGTAGGCGTTGGCGAGGTGCATGGTGTAACCCTGGCCGATCTCGTACCAGCGGACCCGGGCCGCGCCGCCGGCACCGCGCGGCATGACGCCGATGCGGGAGGCCTGGGCGTCGTGCCAGCGGTAGGGGATGCCGGAGTGCTCGGCGGGGTCGAAGGTGACCGAGCCCTCCAGGAAGACGACGTGGTGCTCGGTGACGGCGAAGTCGTGCTTGAGCGCGGCGCTCGCCCCGGGGACCTCCTGGCTCTCCAGGACGGTGCCGTCGGGGGAGGAGACGTGGTGGATCAGGTAGGGCGGGAACGGCGAGGAGGCGAAGAAGTGGAGTTCGCCGGTGACCGGGTCCTCCTTGGGGTGCGCGGTCATCGCGGAGGTGAGCTTGCCGCCGAAGTCGTAGGCGCCCACGGTCTCCAGGTCGGCCGTCAGCTCGAAGGGGAGGTTGGCCTCGCAGAGGGCGAGGAGGCGTCCGGCGTGTTCGATGACGTGGGTGCCGGCGGTGGAGGCGGTGAGGTCGGGGCCGTGCTCGGTCAGGTAGGGGGCGCCGTCGAGTGCGGGGGTGTGCACCCAGCGGTTGCGGTACCACTCGGCCCGGCCGTCGCGCAGGCGGATGCCGTGGACCATGCCGCTGCCCTTGAACCAGTGGGTGGGGGTGATCCCGGGCTTGGGGTTGTGGCTGTTGCGCAGGAGGCGGCCGGTCAGCTCGGGCGGCAGGTGGCCCTCGACGGTCAGGCCGGTGGCGGTGATCTCGTCGGCGACGGGGGCGTAGTGGCCGGTCAGGTAGGGCTTGGCGGTGGTCATGGCGGGTCCTCGTTCTCTTCGGTGGTGGTCGGCGGGTGTGTCGGCGATGACGCGCGGGAGCGGCTAGCCGCGCTCGGCCTCGGCCTTCAGGTGGCCCAGCCAGCTCTCCAGGGAGGCCCGCAGCGCCGCCGCCAGGTCGGCGGGCTGCGCCTCGACCGGTGCGCCGCTCCAGGACTCCTCCGTGTGGACGGTCACCACGCCCTCGGCCTCCCGGAAGGTCCAGACGTGGACGCCGTCGATGCCGGCGGCCGGGCCGCCCCAGACGATCCGGGCGCCGGGCACCAGTTCGCGGACGGTGGAGGTGATGTCGAGGCCGTGGGTCAGCCAGTGGAAGGAGGCGCCGGGGGCGAGCGGGCCGTCGAGCCGGGCCCGGTCGATGTCGGGGTTCCAGTCGGCCCAGGAGTCGATGGCGGTGTGCAGGGCCCAGACGACGGCGAGCGGGGCGTCGATCGTGGCGGTGAGGCGGACGACGACGGGGGCGCTCTCGTCGACGGTGGTGTGGGCGGTCATGGTGATCTCTCCTTGGGGTGGCGCGAGTTCGGGCGGTGTGACGTCGGGCGGCGCGAGTTCGGGCGGTGCGGGTTCGGGCGGTGGCGGTGGGTGTGGTGGCGCTGGCGGGTCAGCGCGTGGTCAGCGGGAGCGGGGCGGCGGGGGGCTGCTGGGTGGCCGCTGCGGGCGCCGCCCGGGCCGAGCGGCGTGCCAGGTAGGGGGTGAGCGCCGCGCCGGCGGCGAGCACGAGGGCCGAGACGAGGAAGGCCGTCCGGTAGCCCTCGGTGAGGGCCTGCGCCCTGGTGTGGTGGGCGGCGTGGGTGGCGGTGGCGGAGGCCGCGAGACTGCCGAGGAGGGCCAGCCCGATCGCGCCGCCGAGTTGGCGGGTGGTGTTCACCAGGCCGCCGGCCAGGCCCGAGTCGGCGGCCCGGACGCCGGTCACGGCGGCGCCGGTCAGTTGGACGAAGGCGACGCCGAGGCCGAGGCCGACGACCAGGGTGGGTCCGAGCAGATCGGCGTGGAAGCTGCCGTGGGCGGAGATCCGGGAGAGCCAGAGCAGTCCGCCGGCCTGGACGAGCAGGCCCGCGGCGAGCGTGGCGTTCGGCCCGATCCGGGCGGCGAGCCGTGGGGCGAGTGATGAGCCGGCCATGTTGGCCGCGGCGAGCGGCAGTTGGGAGAGTCCGGCGACGAGCGGCCCGGCGCCGAGCACCTGTTGCTGGTAGAGCGGCAGGAAGTAGAAGAGTCCGACCCAGACCGCACCGAGCAGGGCCATGACGAGGTTGGCGGGTGCGACCGGGCCCTCGGCGAGCAGGCGCGGTGGCAGCAGCGGGGCGGGGTGGCGCCGCTCCACCAGGGCGAACGCGGTGAGCAGGGCGGCGGCGGCCGCGAAGGAGACCAGGGCCGCCGGCTCGCCCCAGCCCGTCCGGCCGGCGGTGGTGAAGCCGTACACCAGGGCGACCAGGCCGAGCGTGGCGGTGGCCGTCCCGGCCAGGTCGATCCGGTGGCCCCCTCCGGCGGGCGCCGGCGAGCCGGGGAGCAGTGCCACCGCGCCGGCCAGCACCAGCGCCGCGCCGGCCGCCGAGGCGTGGAAGACCCAGGGCCACCCGAGGCGCTCGGTCAGTACCCCGCCCAGCAGGACACCGGCCGCGCCGCCCGCCCCGGAGACCGCGCCCCAGACCCCGAGCGCCTTTCCGCGCCCCGGCCCGGGCGGGAAGAGCTCCATGACCAGGGCGAGGGCCGCCGGGGCGACGGCCGCCGCGCCGACGCCCTGTGCGGCGCGGGCCGCGATCAGCAGCCAGGGCGTGGTGGCGAGCCCGGCCGTCAGGGCGGCGGCGGCGAAGAGCGCGAGGCCGGTGAGCAGGACGCGGCGGCGGCCGAGCAGGTCGGCGGCCCGGCCGCCCGGCAGGAGCAGTGCCCCGAAGGCCAGTCCGTAGGAGTTGACCACCCAGGACATGCCGCTGTCGGAGAGGCCGATGCCGTCCCGGACGGCCGGGAGGGCGACGTTGACGATCGAGGTGCTGAGGACGACGGCGAACTGTGCGCCGGCCAGGACCGCCAGGGCGGCGCCGGGCCCGGTGGGGGCCTGCGGCCCGAGTCGTTTCACCGGTACTCCTATGTGTGGTTGACCACTCACTTTGATGGCCGAAGGAACGGCGAGGCGTCGGCGCCGCGCAGGGTGCGGGCCGTTGCCCCGCCGGAGCGGGCCGCGGGTGGTGGATCGTCAGTGGTGGACCGTCGGCCGCGCGTTCGGCGCGTCCGGTGTCCTGCGCGCGCCCGGCGTGCGGGCGCCGCGCCGGGCTCAGTAGTGGGTGATCCCCGCCGTCAGGGTGCGCGTCCAGGGGGCGTCGACCTCGTCGGCGCCCATGGACACCAGCAGGTGGCAGAGCATGCCGGTGGCGAAGAACTCCTGGACCTGCCGCTCGTCGCCCCCGGAGGCGCCCCGCACGTACTCCACCAGTCGGGCGTAGCCGGCCCGGACGGCGTCGCGGATCGCGGGCTCGGAGACCGCCGCGGCCTGGGCGTGCAGTTGGACGAGCATCAGGTCGTTGTCGCTGATCAGCTTGGCGTAGGCGTCCCCCATCGCGGCGAGCACCGCCTCGGGAGCGCTGCTGCTCGCCGCCGCGGTGCCGTGCTCCAGGCTGGCCCGGACCCGGGTGAAGCAGTGCTCGACGACCGCGACGAACAGGGTCTCCTTGTTGGGGAAGAGGCGGTAGACGTAGGCCTGTGAGATGCCGGCGGCCTTGCCGACCTCGGTGGTGGTGGTGCCGAAGTACCCCCGCGAGGCGAAGGCTCCGATGGCGGTGCTCAGCACCGTCTCGCGGCGCTCGTCCGCCGTGGACAGTCGGCGGGGTCGTTCGTTCGTCATGTGAGTAGTCAATCACTCATTAATCTGCCCCGTCAATCCCCGTCCTTCGCGCCCCGGCCCGGCCCGCCTGGGCGGGCCGGGCCGGGGCGCTGCCGGTCCGCTGTTGCCCGGCGGGTGGGCCGGCGGATCAGCGCACGTACCACTTCTGGTTGGCGGTGCCGGCGCAGTCCCACAGCTGCAGCGGGGTGCCGGCCCCGGTGCCCAGGTCCTTGGCGTCCACGCACTTGTCGGCCTGCGGGTTGACGAGGTCCCCGGCGCCGGACAGGACGAACCGCTGGGCCGGGCCGTTGTTGCAGTTGGCCACCTGGATCGCCGTGCCGTTGGCCACGGACCCCCAGGCGACGTCCATGCAGAGGCCCTGGGCGCGGACCGTGCCGTCGGGGCGGAAGTCCCAGGTCTGCCAGGCGCCGCCGGTGCAGTCCTGGAGCTCCAGTCGGGCGCCGTCCGTGACGTTGCGGGCGATCGCCCCGATGCACCGCTCGGAGGCCCGCCCGGCGATCGGTCGGCCGACCGCCGGTGGTGCGGCCACGGGCGCGGGCGGTGCGGCCGGCGCGGGTGCCGCCGGCGCGGGTGCGGCCGGCGCGGGTGCGGCCGGGGCCGGCGTGGCGGGTGCCGGCTGGGCCGGCGGAGCGGACTTGGCGGCGGGTGGGGCCGGCGCGGGGGCGGCCGGGGCCGGGGCGGCGGGTGCCGGCTGGGCAGGCGGTGCGGCCGCCTCCTCCGGTGCCGGGGCCTGGACGGTGACGGTCGCGGCCGGTTCGGGAGCCGGCTCCGCCGGCGGGGGAGCGGTGGCCGCCTGGTCCACCGGGGCCGCGGCGGTGGTCTCGGGGCCGGTCGTGGCCGGACCGGAGGGCGCGGCCGCGGCGGCATCGGTGACCGGCGCGTGACCGGCGCTCACCGGCGCCCGGTGCGGGTCGTGGCCCGGCAGCTGAGCCGTGCCGAACGCGACGGCCCCCACCAGTGCGGCGGCCGCGGCGGTCGCGCCCCAGACCCGTGCGCCCGGCACCAGCCCCCGGGGTGGCGAGGGGGTGCGCCGCGCGAAGGTGTCGGCGAAGCGGTCGACGGGCTGCGGTCGCGTCGACAGGGGGTCGGACGGGGACACCGGGGGCCTCCAAGGAGTATGCGACGGCGGACGGAAGGCTCCCCCGTCAACGTCACGGCGATGTGAACGCCCCCCGCTCGGGAGGTGACGATTGGTCAACTCGGCGACCAACTTGTTTGGTTGGGCACAATTGCGTGAACTTCTGTTCACTCTGTGATGGGTTGGTGGCCGAGTGGCACCACTACCGTGACCACCGGTCGGGGCTGCGCAGCACGCGTGGGACAGGGGGCTCCGCCGCTGCCGCTCGCCGTGCGATCAGGGAAGAGAAGAGCAGTGTCATGGAGTACAGCGCCTCGACAGCCCACCGGCGGTCCGAGGGTGGGTCCGAACGCCGGTCCGCCGAACGCCGATCGGTGTCGCCGGCGCCGCCCGTCCCCGCCGGCACTGTCCCTGACGGTACTGCCCCTGCCGACACTGCCCCCGACGGCACCGTCCCCGACTTCCGGGCCGAACTCCTGCTGGCCGAACGCGAGAGCCTGCACCGGTTCGTCACGGGTCTGATCCGGCAGGACCCGTACCACGTGGAGGACGTCGTCCAGGAGACCCTGCTGCGCGCCTGGCAGGCGGCCGACGGTCTCGACTGGCACGACCGGCCGATCCGGCTCTGGCTGTTCCGGGTCGCCCGTCGCCTGGTCATCGACGACTGGCGCAAGGACCGCACCGTCCCGGTCGGCATCGCGGCCGAGGGATTCCCCGCCGCCGACGCGGTCGCCGACCAGACGGCGCAGGTGCTGGACCGTCAGGTGCTGGTCGAGTCACTGCGCTCCCTCGACCGGATCCATCAGGAGGCCGTCGCGCACGTCCACCTCCTAGGCCAGAGCGGGGTCGACGCGGCCCGCGCCCTGGGCATACCGGGCGGGACGCTGAAGTCCCGTACGCACTACGGGGTGCAGGCCCTTCGCCGGCACCTCGCCGACCGGGGCGTCCTCGCCCGGGGAGTCGCCTCGTGACCGCCGCACCCGTCGCACCCGCCGCACCCGTCGCATCCGCTTCAGCCCTCGCCCTCGCGGTGCCCCGGGGCGTGCCCGGACTGATCGGCCTGGGCGGGCTGCTGCTTCTGCTCGCCGTCCTCGCCCACCTCGCCGTCCGGCGCGGCGGCGGGTGGCGGGCGGCGCGGCGCAGGGCGCGCCGCGAGGTCGCCGCCACGGCCGCCGCGTTCGCCGCACCCGTCCGGGCACAACTGCGCTTCCGCCGCGACGTGCGGCTGATCCTGCGGCTGCTGGGCGGCCGGGCGGGCTGGGCCGACGCGGAGCGGGCGGTCCTGAACGCCGGGCTCGTCCCGGACGTCCGGCCGTACGCGGCGCTGCTCGGCCCGGCCCTGGTCGGCGTGCTGGTGGCCTGCGGGCCCGGCACACCGCCGCAGCCGCCGGAGCCCTGGACCGTGGACGACGCCGACCCGCGGCTCTGGTGGATCGCCCGGGAGGACGTGGCCGCGGCCGCGACCGGGGTGGGGCGGACCGCGCCGCTGCTGGCCGTCCTGGGCACCGACGGGCGGCACGCCGTCCTGCTCGACCTGGCCGACGGGCCCGCCGTCCTGGAGTTCGGCGGCGAGCGGGGCCTGGCCCGGGCGGTGCTCCAGGCCGTGGCGGCCCAGTTGGACACCCGGCTGCCGGTCGGTGCGGTCACCGTGGCGGACGGCGTCCACCCCCAGCACCAGGGCCCCGATCCGGCCGCCGCCCTGGTGACGGCCGAGCGGGCGGCCGCCGGCGGGCACCCGGCCTTCGCGGTCTGCGCCGCGGTCGTGGACGAGGTCCGTCCGGCGGCCGGGGTCCGCGTCCTGACCCTCGGCGGGGCCCGTGGCACCGCGAGACTGCTGACGGCCGACCGGGACGGGCTGCGGATCCGGGGCAGCGGGCTGCGGGTCGACGCCGTGGCGCTGGCCAGGGCGACCGCACGGATCCTGCCGAGCCTGCCGCCGCATCCCGCGTTCGACGCCGCTCCGGCGGACGACGCCGACCTGGTCGAGCCGGACCTGGTCGAGCAGGATCCGGTCGAGCCGGACCTGACCGAGCCCGCCCCGGGCGAGCCGGAGCGCCCGGTCGCGCCCGGGACGGCTGCGGCCGCCGCGTCTCCCGCGGTCGGGCCGGCGCCCCTTCCGGCGCCCGCGCCCGTGGTTCCCGCACCCGTGGTTCCTGCGCCCGCCGCCCCCGAGGTCGCCGTCCCCGAGCCCGTCGATCCCACGCCCACGCCCACGCCGCCGGGACCCGCGGCGCCCCCGGCGGCCGTGGAACCGGTCCCGTTCCGGGTCGGTCCGGTGGCCCCCGCCCCGGACCGGGACGGCCCGGTGCCGGCCGGACGGCAGCGGTTCGCCCGGCGCACGCCCGGCGCGGACGCGGACACGGCCGTGGACGGCGCCGCGGCCGCAGCCGCTCCGCAGGGCATCGAGGACCCGGTGGCCTCGGGTGTCCGGAGCCGACTGGGCCGCCTGAGCCCGGTGAGCGGCCCGGACGAGGGGGCGTTCGGCCCCGTCCGCGCACCGGCCGCCCGGCCCCCGGAGGCGCCGCCGGAGGAGGACGACCTCGCCGAGCCGGACCGCGCCCCGCGCGGCCCCGGGGTCTCCGCCGCCGTCGCGGACTGACCGGCCGGCCGGGGCGCCTCCCGGCCGGCCCACCTCCACCGACCCGCACCGCGCACCGCGCCCGCACCCCGGCCCGCGCCCGATCCCCGCCCCCGCCGCCGAGTCCCCGTCGAGCCCGACCCCCTGGAGAACACCCGGTGAAGCTCACCGTCACCCTCGTCGACGCCGCCGACCGCCGCCGCGACCACGTGCTGGACCTGGCACCGTACGCGACCGTCGGTGAGCTGGCCGCCGCGGTGGACCGCGACCCGTCCGGCGCGCAGACCCCCCGTCAGGAGGCCGGCCGGGCCGGCGGGGTGGAGGCGTTCCTGGCGGAGGAGGGCTCGGCCCCGCCGCGAGGGCTCCACCTGGGGTCCGCGCCGCTGGACCCGGAGGCCCTGGTCGCGGAGTCCGGGGTGGTCGAGGGCGCCGTCCTCGGGCTCGGCGCACCCGTCCGGGCCCCGGACCGGATCAGGGTCCCCCCGTCCGACGGCCCGTCCGACGGCCCGGCGCACCTGGAGCTGCACCTGGTCTCCGGCCCCGGCGCCGGGCAGACCTGGCGGCTGGGGCCCGGCAGTCACGAGATCGGCTCGGATCCGGCCTGTGCCGTCCGGCTGCGCGGCGCCGACGTCCCGGCCGGCGGCCTCTGGCTGACCGTCGGCCAGGACGGCTCCGCGACCTGGCACCGGACGGCCGGCGCCCCGGGCGAGGTCCGCAGCTGCACCCCGGGCCCGCCCCCGGCCCCCGGCACCGAACCCGCCTCCGCCGCACCCGCCCCGCGGCACGGGGTCGTCACCGCCTGGCCGCTCGGCGGTGACATCGCGGTCGGCGCGGCGCTGCTGCGCCTCGTCGAGCCCGTCGAACCGGACGCCGCCGTGGTGCCCTCCGCGGACGGCGTCGGCGTGGACTACAACCGCCCGCCGCGGATCGCCCCGCACCTGGACGCCGAGCGGCTCCGGCTGCCGCTGCCCCCCACCACACCCGCCCGGCGCCCGTTCCCGCTGCTGATGATGCTGGCGCCGGTGGTGCTCGGCATGGTGATGGTCGCGGTCTTCCATTCGTACTTCTACCTGGTGTTCATCCTGTTCAGCCCGGTGATGGCGCTTGCCAACTGGATCGGCGGCCGGCGCAGCAACCGCCGGCAGCACGAGCAGGACGAGGCCCGCTACCGGGCCCGCCGCCGGACGCTGGAGCGGGAGATCCGGGTGGCGGCCGACCGCGAGCGGGAGGTGCGCGGCCTGGCCGGGCCGGACCCGGCGACGGTCGGGCTCACCGCCGTCGGCCCCGGCAGCCGGCTCTGGGAGCGGCGCCGCCGCGACCCGGACCACCTGGTGCTGCGGCTCGGCACGGTGGACCAGCCGTCCGTGAAGGAGCTGGACGACCCCGCCCGCGACGAGAACCACCGGGCGGTGCGCTGGAACATCCCCGACGTGCCGATCGGGGTCGAGGTCGCCGAGCACGGCGTGGTCGGCGTGGCGGGCACGGAGGAGCCCGTCCAGGCGCTCGCGCGCTGGCTGGTGGCCCAGTCCGCCGTCCTGCACAGTCCGCGCGACCTGCGCGTGGTGGTCCTCTCCGACCAGGCCCGCGCGGACGGCTGGGCCTGGGTGCGCTGGCTGCCGCACCTGCGCCCGACGGCCCCGGGCGGCCCGCTGGTGTCCGTCGGCAACGACCCCGAGTCGACCGCGAACCGGATCTCCGAACTGGTGGCCCAGATCCAGGCCCGGCAGCGGGTGCTCGGTTCGTCGATGGGCAAGGCGATGTTCAACGAGCCGGACGTGCTGGTGATCGCGGACGGCGCCCGGCAGCTGCGCGAGGTGCCCGGGATGGTGCAGGTGCTCACCGACGGCCCCCGGGTGCGGGTGTTCAGCATCTGCCTGGACACCCAGGAGCGGCTGCTGCCGGAGGAGTGCAGCACCGTCGTCCTGGCCGCCGGCCACCGGCTCACCGTCCGCCGCACCGGCGCGCCGGACCTCACCGACGTCCGCGCGGACCTGGTCGACGCCGACTGGTGCGAGCAGGTCGCCCGGGCCCTGGCGCCGGTGCGGGACGTCAGCCCCGAGCACGACGCCGGCCTGCCGCAGCAGGTCAGGCTGCTGGACCTGCTGCGGCTCGAACCGCCGGACCCGGCCCAGCTGCTGGCCCGCTGGCGCCGGCGGCCCGCGTCCACCGCCTTCAAGCTCGGCACCGGCTACGACGGGCCGCTCACCCTGGACCTGGTCCGCGACGGCCCGCACGCGCTGGTCGCCGGCACCACCGGCTCCGGCAAGTCGGAGCTGCTCCAGTCCTTCGTGGCCTCGCTGGCGGCCGTCAACCGGCCGGACGAACTGACCTTCGTCCTGGTCGACTACAAGGGCGGCTCGGCGTTCCGCGAGTGCGCCGAACTCCCGCACACCCTGGGCATGGTGACCGACCTCGACGCCCACCTGGTGGAGCGCGCGCTGGCCTCGCTGGGCGCCGAACTGCGCCGCCGCGAGCGGCTGCTGGCGGACGTCGCGGCCAAGGACCACCCCGAGTACCGCTCCAAGCGGCTCGCCGATCCGGCGCTGCCGCCGCTGCCCCGACTGCTGCTGGTCATCGACGAGTTCGCCACCCTGGTCCGTGAGGTGCCGGACTTCGTCCCCGGGCTGATCGGGATCGCCCAGCGCGGCCGCTCGCTCGGCATCCACCTGGTGCTCGCCACCCAGCGGCCCTCCGGCGCGGTCACCAGCGACATCCGCGCCAACACCAATCTGCGGATCGCGCTGCGGGTCACCGACTCGACCGAGAGCCAGGACATCATCGACACCTCCGAGGCCGTGCACATCCCCGCCTCCGCCCCCGGGCGGGCGCTGGTGCGCCTCGGGCACCGCTCGACCGTGCCGTTCCAGGCCGCCTGGGCGGGCGCCGCCCGGCCCGGGACGGACACCCGGGGGCCCGCCGCGCCGCCGCGCCGCGCGGGCGGTGCGGTGCGCGCCGTCGAACTCTCCTGGACCGGACTCGGCCGCCCGGTCGCGCTGCCGGCGGCGGACGTCGACCCCGGCGCGCCCGCCGCCCCGGCCCCCACCGACCTGCAGGCCCTGGTGGACGCCCTGCGCGAGGCCGCGGCCGGGTTGGACGACTTCGTGCCGCAGCCCAGCCCCTGGCTGCCCGCCCTGGCGGAGGAGGTCCGGCTCGACGAACTGGTGGCGCTGCTGCCCGCGCACGAGGGCCGCGGCGTCCCGCCGATCCCCTACGCCCTGGAGGACGTGCCGCAGCTCCAGGAGCGCCGGGTCGCCACCGCCGACCTGGCCACCTTCGGGCACCTCTACGTGGTCGGCGCGCCCCGCTCCGGCCGGACGCAGGTGCTGCGCACCCTGGCCGGTTCGGCCGCCCGCACCGCCTCCTCGGCCGACGTGCACCTCTACGGCATCGACGCCGCCGGCGGGGGCCTGGCCGCGCTCACCGCGCTGCCGCACTGCGGGGCGGTCGTCTCGCGGCACGACCTGGAGCGGCTGGAGCGCCTGCTGCACCGGCTCACCCTCGAACTGACGAAGCGTCAGGAGCTCTGCAGCGAGCGGAACGCGGCCGGTCTGAACGAGCTGCGCGCCGTGCTGCCCGCGGCGGAGCGGCCCGCGCACATCCTGCTGCTGATCGACGGCTGGGACGCGCTGGCGGGTCTGCTCGACGACCACGACAACGGGCGGCTCGCGGACGTCGTCACCCGGCTGCTGCGCGAGGGCGCGGCGGTGGGGATCCACGTGGTCGCCAGCTCGGAGCGCTCCCTGCTCGGCGGCCGGCTGGCCGCGCACAACGACCACAAGCTGCTGCTGCGCCAGGGCGACCGCAACGACTACCAGCTGGTCGGCCTCTCGCCGAGCAAGGTGCCCGGCGCGGTGCCGGCCGGGCGCGGCTGGCACGTGCTGAGCGGCACCGAGACCCAGGTCGCGCTGCTCGCCCCCGGCGCGGGTGGCCAGGAGCAGGCCCGCGCGCTGGCCGCGATCGGTGTCGAGACCGCCCGCCGGGACGCCAAGGTGCCCGCCGCCCGGCGGCCGTTCCCGGTCGCCGCGCTGCCCCGGTCGGTCGACTTCGCCGAGGCCTACGAGACGGTCGGGGCCGAGCTGCGCCGCCCGATGTGGGGCCTGCTCGGGCTGGGCGGCGACGACGCGGGCCCGGTGGGGGTGGACTTCGCCGGCGCTTCGGCGGCGTTCGCGGTGCTCGGCCCGCCCGGCTCGGGCCGCAGCACGGTCCTCGCCTCGCTCGCGGTCTCCCTGCTGGCCGGCGGCACCTCGCTGGTGGTGCTGACCCCGCGGCACTCGCCGCTGCGGGCGCTGGCCCGGCACGCCCGGGCGCGGGTGCTCACCGAGCCGGACCCTTCGCCGCAGGACGTCCAGGCCGCCCTCGACGGGTTCGACGGTCCCCGGGTGGTGGTGGTCGACGACGCCGACCTGCTGGCGATGCCGGCCTGCGACCGGATCCTCAAGGACATCGCGGCGTTCGGTCGCGACCGGGGCCTCGGACTGCTCTACGCCGGACCGGCCGACGCCCTCCAGGTCGCGATGGGCAGCTGGGTGACGGCCGCCAAGCGGGCCCGCCGGGGGCTGCTGCTGGCGCCCAAGAGCCTGCAGGAGGGGGACATGATCGGCGTCCGGCTGCCGGTGCACCTCATCCGCACCACCCCGTCGGTCGGCCGGGGCTGGACCACCGGCCGGGCCGGGGAGCCGATGGCCGTGCAGGTGCCGCTGACGGTGCTGCGCGCCGAGGGCTGAGCACGCGGCGGGGGCCGAGCACGCGGGGGCCGGGACGGGCGTCCCGGCCCCCGCACGGTGCTGGCGTCACTTGCTCTCGCGCAGGCTGGCGGCCATGTCCTGGTCCATCTGGTGCATCTGGTCCTTGATCTGCCGGAACTGCTTGGCGAAGCCCTTGATGCCGTCCATCGCGGCCAGCAGGCTGGTGTTGAACTTGTCGTACGCCTCCTGCATGGCCGGGCTGGACTGCTGGAACACCATGCCGTCGCCGAGCAGGCCGTTCACGTCGTTCTTCAGGTCGTTCAGCATCGGCACGATGTTGTCGCTGGCCGAGTCCAGTCGGCCCGAGGTGGCCTCGATCTTCTCGAAGTCCAGGGAGATGTTGGGCATGGTCGTCCTCTCGAAGGGTGGTGGGTGACCGTGGCCGGGGGCCGGGTCAGTACATCGTCGGGGGGTCGTAGTCCGGTTCCGGCTCCGGCGGGCCGCCGCCGGTCTGCTGCCACTCCTGGCCCGGTCCGCCGCGGTGGTACTCGGTCTTCACGCCGTCGTTGTCGGTGACGGTCATGTCGCCGCTGCCGTCCTCCTGCAGGTGCGTCTCGGCGTGGTTCTTGGTGCCGTCCGCGTACACGGTGTCGGTGGTGAAGGAGCGGCCGTGGTCGGTGTAGCTGGTGGTCGAGGTGTAGGTCTGGCCGTCGTGGGTGACGGTCGTCTCCTCCTTGATCACGTTGTTGTCGCCGTCCAGCGTGAGGTGGGTGTGCACCGAGCCGTTGGCGGTGTCGATGGTCTGGTCGACGGGTGGCGCGCCGGGGTCGGTCGCCTTGCAGAAGTCCGGGACCGTCCCGTCCGGGCCGGGGGTGCACTGGTCGGCGTGGGCGTTGCGGTAGTCCCAGGCCGCCTTGTCGTTGCGCCAGGCGTCCAGGCCCATGTTGGTGCCCATCACCCCCAGCCCGTCGGCGACCTGCGCGTCCACGTCGAAGTAGCCGTCGGCGACCGCGCCGAAGACGTCGCCCAGCTGCTTGAGGTGGTCCACGGCCCGGTTCATCGGGTCCTTGGAGAGCCGGTAGAGGCTGCGGAAGCCGTTGGTGACGTTCGGGTCCCCGAACACGGCCTGGGCGTCGCCGAGCTTGCCCGAGCCGTACTGGGAGAAGAGGCTGTCGTGCAGCGTCGGCGAGATCCGGTCCGCGAGGGCGTGCAGGTCCTTGCGGGCCTCGTGGAGGATCCCGTAGTCCATCGAGAAGTCGGGCAAGGGGTCCCTCCGGTCGGGTCGGCACACCGTGCTGCTGCGCCCGGACCACGTCCGAGCCCCGGTCCCGGTTCACCACGCCTCGCCGGCGCGGCCCGGGGTGCCGCGGTGAGCCGCCGTCGGGCCGCCGTCGGGCCGCCGTCGGGCCCGGTGAACCGCCGGGGCCGTCCGGCCGTGGTCAGGCGGGAGTGCTCCGCGCACGGCGGTGGGCGTCCCACCCCGGCGAGGCCGCGTACGGAGAGGACCCGAGATGGCTCAGCGTCCGACCGACTGGACCGCGATCGGCCTGAGCGGTGACCCCACGCCGGGGGATCCGGACCGGATGGACGAGGTGCAGCGCTCGCTGGCCGACCTCGGCCGGGTCGCCCGGGAGATCGACGACGCCCTGGACGCGGTGCTCAACAAGACCGGTGACGGCGCGTTCGTCGGGCAGACGGCCGACGCGCTCCGCGACAAGATCAGCGGACCGCTGCGCGGCTTCGTCCAGTCGGTGGCCGACGCCTTCGAGAACTCCGCCCGGGCGCTGACCACCTACGCGGGCGTGGTGCGCGACCAGCAGTGGCGCGCGGACAACGCGCTCTCCCAGGGACGCGGCCTGGCCAAGGACGACTCCCGGCTGACCGAGCTGGCGAGCACGGCCCGGCAGGCCGGCACGGCCCAGGACGAGGCCGGCCGGACGGCCGGCAGCGCGCTCAGCAGCGCCGCCCGGGGGATCAAGCAGCCGGTCTCCGACTGCGACCTGTTCTGGGAGGCCTTCCAGTGGCTGGCCATCGCGCTGATCCTGCCCGCACTGGTCTTCGGCGGTCCGATCGCGCTGATCGCCATCGGCGCCAACCTCGCGATCTTCGTCAAGACGGCCGTCGACTTCGCCCAGGGCAAGGCCAGCGCGCTGGACCTCTTCCTCTCCGGCCTCGGCATGATCGCACCGACCACCAAGGGCATCCCGCTGCTCAAACTCATCAGCGCCGGGGCCAAGTTCACCTGGGCCGGGATCAAGAGCGTCGGCCAGACGGTGAGCAACTTCTTCCGCGGCGTGTTCACCGGCGGCGGTCTGCACGGCTTCCGGTTCCTGCCGGGCCTGTGGGACCTCGCCAGGATCACCGGCAGCTGGATCAAGTCCGGCGGTCTCTGGGTGAAGAGCACGATCACCAACCTGCCGCACCTGGCGGGCGTGACCTTCAACGCCGGCGGTCTCGCCGTCATCCAGGGCATCAAGAGCCTGCCCGGCCTGGTCCGCGGCCTGCCCGCCGGGCTCGGCCGGATCGGTACCGGGACCTGGAACTTCGCCCGGGCCGAACTCGGCGGCACCAAGTGGCTGCGGCTGTTCCTGCCGGTCGACGCGGCCGAGATCGGGCAGTTCGGGCTGCGCGGCGCCCTGCGGATCGGCTTCTTCGAGCGCGGTGTGCTCGGGAAGTTCCGGTTCGGGGCGCCCCTGCTGGGCACCGCCGGGCGCACCGCCGCGGCGATCCCCGTCCCGCCGCCGCTGCACCAGGTGGACGCCCTGGTCGACCTGCCGCGCGCGGACCTCGCGAAGGTCCGGCTCGGCGACTGGGCCGGACCGCGAGGCCTGGACCTCCCGCACCTGGAGCCCGGCGGCCTCGGGCTCTCCTTCTCCCGGCCGCCGACCTTCGGCGTGCACTCCGGCCTCACCGACCAGCTCTCGTTCGCGCCGCACGCCGTGCGCCAACTGGACGCCCTGCTCGACATCCCGGTCCGCGAGCTGCACTCCGTCCGGATGGGGGACTGGGGCAACCTGACCGTCACCCCGGGCGGCCTCCACCTGGACACCGGCCTCGGCGTCAGCGCCCACCCGGGCGGCCTCGGGACGGGGGCGGGCGTGCACGCGGGCACGCCCGGCAGCCTGCACCTGCCGGGCACGCTCGGCAGCGTGCAGCCGGCCCCGGTCCACCTCGCCGACGTCACGACGGGCGCCGGGACCGGCGCCGTCCACCTGCCGTCGGTGCAGACCCAGGCGATCGGCCTGCACCAGCCGGCCACCGGGGTGGGCACGATCGGCACGGGCGCCGTGCACACCGTCACCCCGCACGTGCCCGCCGTGCACACCGCCGACCTGTCGGCCACGACCACCCAGCTGGCCCCGACCACCCAACTGCACCCGCCGACCGCGCTCCAGCACAGCGGCGGCCTCACCCCCGGCGTCGCCGTGCCGGGTACGTCCGTCCCCGGCCTCGGCACGGTCGGCACCCCGGGCGCGCAGCTGCACGGCGCGCTGGACCTGCTCGCCACCGGCTCCCCGATCAACCGCGCGGACTCGCCCGTCTTCAGCACCGGTGCCCACCTGGGCGACCACAGTCGAAGTGCCCTGACCGCTCATCAGGTCAACCTGCACCTCTCCGAGTTCGCGCCGCCCCGGGTCACCGTCGCCCCACCGGTCGTGCTGCCCGGCGTGCACACCGTCACCCCGCCCGGCACGGGGGCGGTCGGCCGGGTGGACGACGCCCTCGGCCTGCTCGACACCGGCGCCCTGGCCCGCACCCAGTCGCCGACGTCCCTGGTCCAGGCCCCGACCGTCCATACGCCGGCCGTCCATACGCCGACCGTGCAGAGCCCCTCCGTCCAGACGCCGGCCGTGCATCAGCCGACCGTGCACACCCCGACCGGTCACACTCCGGCCCCGGTGGTCCTCACCGCGGCTCCGACACCCCCGGTGCACACGCCCGGCGGTACCGGACTCCCGCACGGCGCCGGCCCCGAGCGGCTGACCGGCGCCCAGCTCGACCGGCTCTGGCGCGAGCAGAGCGACCGGGTGGTCGCCCTGTTCGGCCAGGCCGACGACCCGGGCGGGGTGGCCCGCCTCGACGCCTGGGCCGATCTCACCCTGGCCCGCCACGAGTTCGGCCGGGCCGAGCGGCTGCTGTCCGACCTGCACGCCCGCCCCGGCTCCGGCTCGCGGCCCAGCCCGGTGGTGATCCACGCCCAGGCCTCGGTGGACGCCGCCGCCCAGCGCCTCGACGACACCCTCGACCGGCTCGCCGCGCTCGGCGTCGACCCGGCGCGGATGGACCAGGACCTCGCCCGGCTCACCGCCGACAGCCTGCGCGAGCGCCCTCGGCTGCTCGGCGGTGCCGAGACCGGCGGCGGCGCCCCGCCGGTGCACGTCCAGCCGCAGGTCGCGCCCCAGGTCGCGCCGCAGCCGCACGTCCAGCCCCAGCTCGCGCCGCAGCCCGCCCCGCAGCCCGTCGTGCTCACCCTGACCGACAGCGCGGTGGGCGGCCCCAACGGCTGGCGGATCGAGACCACCACCGCCAACGGCGGGCAGGTCCACCGGGTGCTGGACGCCCACGACGTGCCGGACCCGACGCTGCGCCCGGTCGCCCGCCCCGGCGGCGGCTTCGACATCCACAACGCCCAGCTCGGCAGCGTCCAGAGCTACGACGGAACCGGCCGGCTGGTGGCCGAGGACCTCCCGCTCACCGGCCCGGACGGCGCACCGGTCGGGCAGCACGTGCACATCGACTTCGTCGGCCAGGGCCACCCGACGTACCGGGTGCACGACGTCGACGGCGTCGTGGGGCTCGACGTCCACCCCCGCCCGGGCGGCGGCTTCGACCTGCGCGACCCGGTGACCGGCGGACACCGCGGCTTCGACCACGGCGGACAGTTCGTCGAGGAGGGCCGTCCGCTGCTGGTCGCGGGCGGCGTGCCGCTGGGGCCGGTGCTGCTCCTCGGCCACGACAACGGGGTGGTCACCCGCTCGCTGGGCAACGCCGGCGGCCACGACCTGACCGTGCTGAACGGCGGGGCCGGCCTGCGGGTCACCGACCCGGTCACCGGCCGGTCGGTCCGGTTCGACCCCGACGGCGGGTTCCAGGGGGAGAGCCTGGCGCTCGGTGACGGGGCGGGGCTGCGGGGGACGCACTTCGTGGTCCCGCGGGGTGGCGGTCATGTCCTCACCGATGCGGCGGGTGCGCGGTTGCCGCAGCCGGTGACCACGCTGCCGGACGGTACGGTGCGGTTGACCGATCTCGGGACCGGTCGTTCGGTGCGGTACGGCGGCGACGGTCTTCAGGTGGAGAGCGGTCTGGCGTTGGCGGATGTGCACGGTGTGCGGGGCGTTCACTTCCTCACCGATGGTGCTCCTCGTCGTCTGACCGATGATCTCGGTCGGCCGACGGGTCTGACGGCTGATCCGCTGCCGGCCGGTGGTTGGCGGGTGACGGATCCGCAGTCCGGGGTGTCGACCCGCTACACGCCGCAGGGCGGCTTCGGCGAGCAGGGCTTGGCGCTCGGTGACGGGGCGGGGCTGCGGGGGACGCACTTCGTGGTGCCGCAGGGTGGTGGTCACGTGCTCACCGACGCGGCCGGCACCCCGCTGCCCGAGCGGGTGATCGCCCACCCGGGCGGCGGTTTCCGGGTCGAGCAGCCGCCCCTCACGCCCGGCGGCGGCCTGCGGTACGAGCGGCACGGCGCGGACGGCACGCTCCAGGTCGACGGGCAGCAGGTGCTCGACAGCACCGGCCGGCCGCTGGGCCACCTGGAGCGCCCCGCCGGCGGCCCGGTCCACCCGCTGGCCTTCCAGTGGCTGGACGCCGGCTTCCACCCGGACCCCCGGTGGACCGTCACCCCGGAGGGCACCGGGTTCCGGGTCGTCGACCCGGCCGGCGGGTTCCGGGTCTTCGACGACGCCGGGCGGATCGTCGACGACGGGACCAGGCTGCACGGCCCCGGCGGCGCGCCGCTGGACCAGTGGGTGGTGGCGCACACCCCGCCCGGTGGCCCGCGCACCCTCGGGGTCGTGGACGCCGGTGGCACCCCGCTCCCGCACCTCACCGCCGTCGACCGGCCCGGCGGCGGGCACCAGATCACCGACACCACCGCGGGCGGGGACTTCGTCCGCTACGGCGCGGACGGTGCACGGCTGGAGATCGGCACCGGGCTGCAGGGCCCCGACGGCCACCCGAACGGCACCTTCGCGGTCGTTCCGGAGCCCGGCCCCGGCGCCGTCGCGGGCCCGGGCCACCTGGAGGGCCCGGCCGGCGTCCGGGTGCCCGAACGGGTCGTCACCGTGCGGCCGGACGGCGGGCTGCAGGTGTCCTTCGACCGCCCGGGCGGCCCCCGGCACGGCGAGTTCACCGTCCACGCGCCGAACGGCGGCGCCGTCACCCACCAGGGCTTCAACGTGGTGGACGGCGGCCGCCGCACCGACCACCAGTACGTCATCGACCACACCGCCGCCGGGGGAGCCACCTGGCAGCGGACACCGCACCCGGCGGCGGCCACTCCGCCGCCGGTCGGCACCGGCGCGTTCCACCACGGCCGGGTGGAGATCACCGGCGGCGGCAACCGGATCCGGCTGCTGTCCGCCACCTACACACCGGTGGAGGTGTTCGAACGGCGGATGCTGTCCGGTGGCGGGATCCTCGACGCCTTCCGGCGCACCGACACGCTCTCCTTCGGCGACCTCAACCGCCGGACCGCCTGGGCGCAGTGGGACGGCGCCGGCGGCCTGGCGGGCCACGGCACCCGCCGCTACGACACCTCCGGCTTCAGCTGGCGGGACGTCGACCACCGGGGCACCACCGTCCACCAGTACCGCGACGGGCTGCAGAAGACCGGCGGCGTCACCGGCCACACCTTCGCCGTCCGCGGCGCCGACCGCTCCTGGACCTGGCACCGCTTCGACGGCGCCGGGGTCGAGCTCGGGCACGGCCCGCGCACCCAGCACCGGGACAGCGGCTGGACGGACCGGCTCGGCGACGGCACCAACACCGTCGTCCAGAAGCAGTGGGGGATGGGCCACGGGCCGGACAAGGCCGGGCACTTCCAGGAGTACACCTGGCGCAACGGTGTCGGGCAGAACTGGGAGCGGCACTCCCCGCACGGCAAGGAGGTCGGCAAGCGCGAAGTCCTGACGACCGACCAGGGGGTGCTGACCACGACCCGCTGGTCCGAGCAGCGCCCGCCGCTCTGGGTGCGCGACCGGCTCGGCGGGGCGCCGCAGGGTTCCGTCCGCCACCTGGGCAGCGACACCCGGTTCCAGACCTTCCTCTGGAACAAGACCGGCGGTGTGAACCCCGGGGGCGGCCTGCGCTACGTGGGCATGGACAGCAGCGTGGTCGACCTCGCCGCGGACGGCCGCTTCGTCCGCTCCACGGTGAAGCTGCACAGCGGCGCCACGCTCAAGGTCGGTGACCACGCCACCCCGCCGCCCCATCCGCCGACCAACCCCGCGCACGTCCCCTGGGAGGAGCCCGGCCGCGCCGGCTACCGGGCCGACCTGACCCCGCCGGCCGGCGGCGGCGCGAACCACCCGATCTGGCAGGACCGCTTCCAGGCGCCGGGCGGCAACGACTGGCGGGTGGCCCGGGAGGGCTTCCCCGACGGCTCGGTGCGCGAGTACCGGGTGCCGCCGCGGGTCGATCCGGTGACCGGGCAGGTCCACGCCCGGTCGGCCGACCCCTGGGTGCAGCGCGACGCCCACGGCAACCTGACCGGAACCCACGACAGTTGGAGCGACGCGCACGGCAACGTCACCCGGATCACCGGTACCGGCCGCCCGGACTCCGCCGAGTGGCGCTGGACCGGCACCGACCACCTGGGCAACCCGGTCGGCGGCCGCCGAATGGTGTTCCGCGGCTCCGACGACCCCCGGCTGCCCTGGGACGACTCCTTCCGGGACTTCGACACCACCGGCGCGCTGGTCCGCGAGCGGAACATGCTCGACGGCGGCCGGTACACCGACTCCTGGCGGGGCGTCGACCCGGTGGGCGGCGGCGAGCGCTGGTTCACCCGCAAGTACGGGCCGGACGGCGCCGCCGTCGACTACGGTGCCGGCCAGCAGGTCCGCCGCTGGTGGAACGGGACCACCCGGACGTGGGACGACCAGTGGCGGGCCGGCACCCGGCACTTCCGGGACGAGTTCCGCCCGGCCGGCGGCGGCCCGGCCCTCACCGTCCGCGAGGTGCCCCCGCACCTGTCGCTCGGCGACGGCCCGCTGCGGGTGCGCGAGTACGTTCAGGGCAACGGCGCGCCGCACCCGCCCGGCGCCTGGAAGGAGTTCGACCACGGCGCGGTGGTCCGCGAGCGCAAGCCGCTCGGCGACGGCACCTTCCTGGAGAAGGACGCCTGGCGCAGCCAGTGGCGCCGCTACGACGGCAACAACCACATCATCGCGCAGCGCACCGACAGCGGCCTGGTCTGGGAGACGGCCCCCGGCGGCCGCTTCCGGGTCACCGGCAACGAGTACGACTTCCGCGGCCCGCTCACCGAGATCCGCGGCTTCGGCCGGCGGATCCGCGAGGCCAACCGGCTGCCCTGGGGCGACTCCGTCCAGATCCGGGTGCCGCGGATGCAGAACGCGCTGGACGGGGTGCCGGGCCTGCCCGCCGCGAACCACGGGATCGTGCCGCTCGGCGAGGCGCTCTACCAGCCGTACTGGAAGGTGCTGGCGAAGAAGGTCGCGCTGGAGTTCGGGCAGGAGTTCGTCCTGGAGTTCGCCGCCAACCTGGCCGTCAACGGCATCGTCGCGGCCGTCAACAACAAGCCGTTCACCGGCAAGGACGCGCTCAAGTCCTTCGCGAACGCGGCGGTCGGGGCCGGCGTCAAGAGCCTGGTCTCCACCGGGATGCACGAGCTGCGCGGCTCCGCCGTCGGCGGCCCGAAGTCGGTGCTGGGCAACGTGGACGGCGGGAAGCACGAGCTGCGCCGGCCCAACAACCACGACAAGCACTGGGCCAACGAGTGGGCGGGCAACGAGACCCCGACCCGCTGGCGCGGCGGCACCTACGACTTCTTCTACAACGCGGCGCTGGGCGGCCTGGTCGGCTGGGTCAACGGCTCGATGAACGCCGCCGTCTGGGGCGTCACCGGGGCCGACGGCAAGACCCACGTGCTGAGCGGGATGGACGCCTTCCTGGACGGCGGCATCGCGGGCCTGGC
Organism: Kitasatospora sp. NPDC058218; assembly: GCF_042882445.1. Taxonomy (NCBI): domain Bacteria; kingdom Bacillati; phylum Actinomycetota; class Actinomycetes; order Kitasatosporales; family Streptomycetaceae; genus Kitasatospora; species Kitasatospora sp. NPDC058218. The sequence goes on from NZ_JBHVWC010000001.1 coordinate 97,931, forward strand.
CGGGCTGACCACGGCGAGCAGCGCGGCGATCGCCAAGAACGCCGTGATCATGGGCGGCGGCAGCCGGTTCTTCCACCGGCAGGGCTTCGCCGAGTTCTGGATCCAGCTGCCGTTCAAGATCTTCGAGAAGTCGATCACCTCGATCTGGCTGACCAACGCCTACCGGGCCAGCATCAACCCCTCGTGGTACCGCAACCCCGTCCCGGTGCCCAAGCCCGTCCCCATCCCCGCCCCCGTACCGCAGCAAGGACAACAGCCCTGATGCAACACCGGACACACCGGATCCACGCCGTCGGCCCGCGCGGCCGGGGCGTCCACCGCCTGATCGCCGACGCCCTGCGGGCCGCCCTGCCCGGCGACACGGTGGTGGTCGCCCCCGGCCGCTACGAGGAGTCGCTGGAACTCCCGCGGCGGGTCGTGCTCGTCGCCGAACAGGGCACCGGCACCGTCCTGCTGGCCGCCCCGCCCGGCGGCGGCCCCGCGCTCACCGTGCAGGGGCCGGACTGCCTCGTCCGCAGCCTGGACATCGAGGGCGCCGACCCCGGCGAGCCCGCCGTCACCGTCGCCCCCGGCGCCGGGCTGGTGCTGGCCCACTGCACCGTCCGCGGCGGCCGGATCGAGGTCCGCGGGCCCGACGGCCCCGAGCCGGGGCAGCGGGACGCCGACGGTGAGGACGGCACCTCGGCCGTGCTGCTGCGGGACTGCCGGCTGCACGGCGCCCGGCTCGCCGCCCTGCGCCTGTCGGGCGGCGCCCGGGTCCGCGCCGAGTCCACCGTGATCGCCGACACCGACGGCACCGGCGCGGTGCTCTCCGGGACGGCCCGCCTGGACGCCGTCCGGCTCCGGCTGGAGTCCACCACCGGCTCCGGCATCCGGCTGCGCGGGCGCTCCCGGCTCCGGCTCGCCGATTCCGTGCTGCACGGCACCGGCCGGGCCGGCCTCCTCCTGGAGGACGGCGCCGGGGCGGTCGTCGAGACCACCCGGATCGAGGCGCCCGGCGCGGCCGGCGTGCACGTCACCGGCGCGGCCTCGGCACAGCTGGTCGACTGCCGGATCCTGCGGGCCGCCGCCAGCGCCCTGGTCGTCCAGGACGACGGCCGGCTCACCGCCGACGGCTGCACGGTCGCCGCACCCGCCGCCAACGGCCTGCTGGCCACCGACCACGCCCGGGCCGAACTCACCGACTGCCGGCTGGACGACTGCGCGTTCAGCGCCGTCCACCTCTCCGACGAGGCCGGCGCCGTCCTCACCTACTGCCGGGTGCGGGGCGGCGCCGAGCACGGCGTCCACCTGGCCGGGAAGGCGGACGCCGCGCTGACCGACTGCACCGTCACCGGCGTCGCCATGACCGGCGTGGCCGTCACCGAGCACGCGCGCGCCACCGTCGCCGGCTGCCGGATCTCCGCCGCCCACACCGGTGTCGCCGTCACCTCCCCGACCGGCTCCCGGATCGAGCACTCCACCGTCACCACGACCGCGCGGGCCGGGCTGGAGATCGGCACCGGCGGCAGCGCCGTCCTGGTCGGCAACCGGGTCGCCGGGGCGGGCGCGGCCGGCCTGCTGCTGGACGCCGGCTCCGACGCCCGCGTGGAGGGCGGCTCGGTGGAGGGCAGCACCGGCTCCGGAGTGGTGGTGTGGACGGGCGCCCGACCGGTCGTCGGCGGCCTGCGGATCGAGGACACCGGCCGCAACGGCATCTACTTCGCCGAGGGCGCCGGCGGCGTGTTCACCTCCTGCGACGTGGTGCGCAGCCGCTTCCCCGCGCTGCACCTGGCCGAGGGCGCCGCCCCCCGGCTGCGGCGCTGCCGGCTGCTCGACTGCACCGAGGCGCTCGGCGGCGAGGCGGGCGCCGCCCCCGTCTTCGAGGAGTGCGACCTCGGCGACCGCCCGGGGCTCCCGGCGACCCCGGCCGCTCCCGCCCTCCCGACCCCCGCCGCCCCGCCGCACCCGGGCCTGCCCGGCGCCGCCGGGCCGGCGGCCACCGCCCCGGCCGAGCTGTTCGACGAGACGGTGGTGGAGGAGAGCCTCGACGACCTGCTGGCGGAACTCGGCACCCTGGTCGGCCTGGACCGGGTCAAGCACGACGTGCACTCGATGGTGAAGCTGATGCAGGCCGTCCGGCTGCGCGAGGAGGCCGGGCTCCCCGCCCCGCCGCTCAGCCGCCACCTGGTCTTCGCCGGCAACCCCGGAACCGGCAAGACCACCGTCGCCCGGCTCTACGGACGGCTGTTGAAGGCCCTCGGGCTGCTGCGCCGGGGCCACCTGGTCGAGGTGGACCGCAGCGCCCTGGTGGGCGAGTACGTCGGGCACACCGGGCCGCGCACCGCCGCCGCGTTCACCCGGGCGCTCGGCGGGGTGCTCTTCATCGACGAGGCGTACTCCCTGGTGCCGGCGGCCGGCGGCGGTCACGACTTCGGCCTGGAGGCCGTCGCCACGCTGGTCAAGCTGATGGAGGACCACCGCGACGACGTGGTGGTGATCGCCGCCGGCTACCCGGCCGACATGGGGCGCTTCATCGCCTCCAACCCCGGGCTCTCCTCCCGCTTCACCCGCACCCTGGTCTTCGAGGACTACACCGCGCCCGACCTGGTCGCGATCGTCGACCACCAGGCCCGCGAGCACCGGTACGAACTCACCGCGGACGCCCGCCGGCGCCTGCTGCGCCACTTCGAGACGATCCCGCGCGGCTCCGGCTTCGGCAACGGCCGCTCCGCCCGGCAGACCTTCCAGGAGATGACCGAGCGTCAGGCCCAGCGCATGGCGGAGCTCACCACCGCCCCCACCCCCGGCCAACTCACCGCCCTGGAGCCCGAGGACCTCCCGTAGGGCCGCTCTACCCCCGCCCGGCCCCGCCCCTGACGGCCCGGCAACCGCCGCGACGTGGGTGGTTCCGGTGACAACGCGACTTCGTACCGCTACGGTGGGCGTCAGTCGATACCGGGGGGTAGGGCACCGAGGTGCAGATGTCCATGACGACGCATGCCCGGCCCGAGGGCAGGCCGGCGGGCCATGAGGCATTCGAGCAGCGGCCCCGGCCGGCCTCCCCGGCCTCGACCGGCGGCAACCCGCACACCGAGCAGCGCACGGTGGTGCTCCCGCCCGAGGCGGCGGCCGCCGCGCTCGCCGTCGACCCGCGGCCCGGCTCGCACAACCTGCCACCCGGCCCCGCCGGCGAACTCGTCGGCCGGGACGGGGCGTTACGGGCGATCGGCGCGGCGCTGGCGGACGGCGGCAGCCTGGTCACCCAGGCCACCACCCTGCACGGCCTCGGCGGCGTCGGGAAGACGGCCCTCGCCCTGCACTACGCCTACGCGCACGCCGCCGACTACCGGCTGGTCTGGTGGATCACCGCCGAGTCCGAGGAGCAGATCGGCGAGGCCTTCGCCGACCTCGCCGTCCACCTCCACCCGTCCTGGGCCCTGACCGCCCCGCCGAGCCAGCAGTCCGAGTGGGCGCTGGCCTGGCTGCGCGCGCACCGCGGCTGGCTGCTGGTCTTCGACAACGTCGAGGACCCGGTCCACCTCACGCCCTACCTCGGCCGGCTGCTCGGCCACGGCCACCACCTGGTCACCAGCCGGTGCGCGAGCGGCTGGCACCCGGGGATCCGCCCGGTCCACATCGACGTCCTCGACCGGCAGCAGGCCGCCCGGCTGCTCCGTGACACGGCCCGCCCCGGGGCGAGCGTCGACGCGGCCGAGCGCGTCGAGGCGGAGGCCCTCGCCGACGAGCTCGGCAACCTCCCGCTCGCCCTCGCCCAGGCCGGCGCCTACATCCAGCAGACCGGTACCACCTTCGGCGCCTACCGGGAGCTGCTGCACACCGTCACCCCCTCCGACCCGGACGCCGCGCCCAGCGCGGTCGACACCGTCGCCCGGCTCTGGCACACCACCCTGCACACCGTCCAGGCCGGCGCGCCCTTCGCCGTCGACCTGCTGCGCACGCTCGCCTGGTACGCCCCGGAGGCCCTGCCGCGCGAGGCGCTGGTGCCGTTCGGCGCCCGCCGGCCCGCCGAAGTGGACTCCGCCCTGCGGCTGTTGGCCGACTACCACCTCATCACCCTCGGCCCGCACACCGTCGCCGTGCACCGCCTGCTGCAGAGCGTCCTGCGCAGCTCCGACCGCGACCGCCGGGTCAGGACGAGGGCGGAACGCCATCTCGCCGCCGCGGTGGCCGGTCTCTGGCCGACCTCGGACCTGAGGATCCGCCGGGCGCTGCTGCCCCACATCCGGGAACTCGCCGCCACCGGCCCCTCGGAGCAGCCCACCCGGGAGAGCGTCGCGCTCTACCGCCTGGCGGCCGAGGAGTTGACCGAGCGGGAACAGCGGATCTTCGCCATCCCGCTGGTCACCGCGGTGGCCGACGGCCAGACCCGGCTGCTGGGCGCCGACCACCTCGACACGCTCGCCAGCCGGGGCCGGCTCGCGGAGCTGCACGCCCGCGAGGGCGACCCGACGCGCGCGGTCGCCCTCTGCTGGGCGGTGGTGGCCGCCCGCAGCCGGGTGCAGGGCCCCGACCACCCCGCGGTGCTCGGCGACCGCCACACGCTGGCCCACGCCCTGCGCAAGGCGGGGGAACACACGCTCGCGGTGGCGGAGTTCGGGGCGGTCGCGGCCGACCGGGCCCGGCTGCTCGGCGCCGACCACCCGGACACCCTCTCCACCCGGGCCGGGCTCGCGTACGCCCTGCAGGTGTCGGGGCTGCACCGCGAGGCGGTCCGGGAGTTCGAGGCACTGCTGGCGGACCGGGCCCGGGTGCTCGGCGCCGACCACCCCGACGTCCTGTCCAGCCGCAACAGCCTCGCCTACGCCCAGCTGACCGTCGGTGAGCACCGGCTCGCCCTGGCCCTCTACACCCAGGCCGTCACCGACCGGGCCCGGGTGCTCGGCGCCGACCACCCCGACACCCTCACCGGCCGCAGCTGGCTCGCCGCCGCCCACGCGGTGGCGGGCGACCACCCCGCGGCCGTGGCCGGCTACGAGTCGGTCGCCCGGGACCGCGCCCGCACCCAGGGCCCCGAGCACCCGCAGACCCTGGAGGCCCGCGGCCAGCTGGCCCTGGCCCGGTCCGAGGCCGGCCGCCGGACCGTCGCCGTGCGCGAACTGCGGACGCTGGTCAGCGACCACGTCCGGGTCCTGGGCCCGGACCACCCGGACACCCTCGACGCCCGCTCCGGGCTCGCCTGGGCCCACCGGGAGGCCGGGGACCACCGGCGCGCCGTCGAGCTCAACGAGGCCCTCGTCCGGGACCGCACCCGGGTCCAGGGCCCCGACCACCCGGACACCCTGGCCGAGCGGGCCGGCCTGGCCTACGCCCGGCAGGCCGCCGGGCGGACCAGGGAGGCCGTCGCCGACCAGGAGGGGCTCGTCACGGACCGGGTACGGGTCCAGGGGGCGGACCACCGCGACACCCTGGAGGCGCGCTCCTGCCTGGCCTGGGCCTGCCACGAGGCCGGGGAGCACCGCCGCGCCGTCGCCCACTACGACGCCCTGATCGCCGACCGGGCCCGCGTCCAGGGGCCCGACCACCCCGACACCCTGGAGGAGCGGGACAGCCTGGCCCGCGCCTGCCGGGAGGGCGGCGAGCACCGGCGCGCCATCGACCTGTGCGAGGCGCTGGTCGCCGACCGGCGGCGCGTCCAGGGCGTGGACCACCTCGACACCCTGGAGGCGCGCTCCGGTCTGGCCCGGGCCTGCCACGAGGCCGGGGAGCACCGCCGCGCGATCGAGCTCTACGAGGCCCTCGTCCGCGACCGCACCAGGGTCCAGGGCGCGGACCACCCGGTCACCCTGAACACCCGCTGGTGGCAGGCGACGGCCTACCGCGAGGCCGGCGAACGGCGCCGGGCCATCGGGCTGTTCGCGGCGCTGATCGCCGACCGGACCCGCGTCCAGGGCGCGGACCACCCGGACACCCTCAACACCCGCTGGTGGCACGCGTCGGCGCACCGGGAGGCCGGCGAGTACGGCCTCGCCGTCGAGCTCTTCGAAGGCCTGCTCGCCGACCGGGTCCGGGTGCAGGGCCCGGACCACCCCGACAGCCTCAACACCCGGGCGGGCCTGGCCTGGGCCTGCCGGATGGCCGGGGAGCACCGGCGCGCCCTCGCGCTCTACGAGGCCCTGCTCGCCGACCGCGTCCGGATCCAGGGCCCGGACCACCCCGACAGCCTCAGCACCCGGGCCGGAATGGCCTGGGCCGGCGGTGAGGCGGGGGAGCACGACCGCGCCGTCGAGCTGTTCGCGGTGCTGGTCGCCGACCGGACCCGCGTCCAGGGGGCCGACCACCCGGCCACCCTGAACGCCGTCACCGGCCTGGCCTGGGCGTACCGGGAGGCCGGGGAGCACGAGCGGGCCGTCGGGCTCTACGAGACGCTGGTCGCCGACCGGGCCCGGGTGCAGGGGCCGGACCACCCGGACACCCTCGACGACCGGGCGGGTCTGGCCTGGGCCCACCGGGAGGCCGGGGCGTACGGGCGGGCCGTCGCGCTCTACGACGCCCTGCTCGCCGACCGGCTGCGGGTCCAGGGCCCGGAGCACCCGGACACCCTCAACACCCGCTGGCGACAGGCCTCGACGTACCGGGAGGCCGGGGATCACCGGCGGGCCGTCGAGCTGTTCGAGGTCCTGGTCGCGGACCGTTCCCGG
>NZ_JBHVWC010000001.1:104670-185509 GCF_042882445.1 Kitasatospora sp. NPDC058218
GGTGCAGGGGCCGGATCATCCGGACACCCTGGGTGCACGGTGGTGGCAGGCCTCGACGCATCGGGAGGCCGGGGATCACCGGCGGGCCGTCGAGCTGTTCGGGGCCCTGGTCGCGGACCGTTCCCGGGTGCAGGGGCCGGATCATCCGGACACCCTGGGTGCACGGTGGTGGCAGGCCTCGACGCATCGGGAGGCCGGGGATCACCGGCGGGCCGTCGAGCTCTTCGAGGCCCTGGTCGCGGACCGTACCCGGGTCCAGGGGCCGGACCACCCCGAGACGCTGAACACCCGCGCGGGCCTGGCCTGGGCCTGCCGGGCAGCCGGGCGGTACCGCCGCTCCGTCGAGGTCTGCGAGGCGCTGATCGCGGACCTCACCAGGATCGAGGGCCCCGACGGCCCGGGGACGATGGAAGCCCGGGCCGGTCTGGCCTGGGCGCGCCGGGACGCGGGGGAGCACGGGCGGGCCGTGGAGCTCTGCGAGGCCCTGGTCGCCGACCGGGCCAGGGTGCACGGCCCCGACCACGCCGAGGCGCTGAACGCGCGGGCCGATCTGGCCTGGGCCTGCCGGGTCGCCGGGCGGTACCGCCGGGCCGTCGACCTCCACGAGGCCCTGGTCACGGACCGCACCCGCCTCCAGGGCGCCGACCACCCCGAGACGCTGGAGGAGCGCGCGTCGCTGGCCCGCGCCCACGACGATGCCGGCGACGGCCACCGGGCCCTCGCCCGCTACGCGGAGCTGGTCGCCGACCGCACCCGCACTCTCGGGCCCTCGCACCGGGACACCCTCAACACCCGCTGGTGGCAGGCGGTGGCCCAGCTGAAGGCGGGGGAACCCCGCCGCGCGATCGGGCTCTTCGAGGCCCTGCTCGCCGACTGGGCACGCGTCACCGAGCCCGACCATCCCGACATCCTCAACACCCGGTCCCGCCTGGCCGGGGCGTACGGCGCGGCGGGCGACCGGCTGCGCGCCGTGGAGCTCTACGAGGCCCTGCTGGCGGACCGGCTCCGGTACCAGGGCCCCGACCACCCCGAGACCCTCAACGAGCGCGGTCTGCTCGCCCAGGCCCGCGAGGAGGCCGGGCAGTTGCGCCGGGCCCTCGGGGACCGGGAGCAGCTGGTCGCCGACCGGGCCAGGGTGCAGGGCGCCGACCACCCGGACACCCTCGGTGAGCGCTACCGGCAGGCGCTGGCGGTCCGCGAGGGCGGCGCCCACCTGCGGGCGCTCGACCTGTACACCGCCCTGCTGCGGGACCGGGAGCGCATCCAGGGGCCGGACCACCCGGACACGCTCGGGGTGCGCGGCGCCGTGGCCCGGATCAGCCGGGACGTGGGCGACCACCGGCATGCCGTCGAACTCATCGAGGTGCTGATCGCGGACCGTACCCGGGTCCAGGGCGCGGACCACCCGGACACCCTCGACGAGCGCGGCAGCCTCGCCCACACCCACCGCGTCGCCGGTCGCAGGCGCCGCAACGCGGTCGACCGGGAGCGGCTCGTCGCGGACCGCACCCGGGTCCAGGGCCCGTCCCACCCCGAGACCCTGGAGGAGCGGCACGCCCTCGCCCACGCCCTGCGGGCCGGCTGGGACCACACGGCCGCCGCCCGGCTCCTCGAAGCGGTGATCGCCGACCGCACCCGCGTCCTGGGGCCGGACCACCCGGACACCCTCGACGCCCGGGACAGCCTCGCGCTCAACCTCGACGAGGCGGGCCGGTACGCCGAGTCGGTGGACCGCTACCGCGAGCTGGTGGCCGCGGCCACCGCGGCGCTCGGCCCGGACCACCACCAGGTGCTGGGCAGCCGGGGCAGCCTCGCCGACGTCCTCGGACGGGCCGGCGACTACCGGGCCGCCGTCGACGAGTGGTCCGCGGTGGCGGCCGCCTGCGGCCGGGTGCTGGGCGCCACGCACCCCGACGTGTTCCTGAGCGGGCAGCGGCTCGCACTCGCCTGTCACCTGACCGGCGACACCCGGGCGGCCGTCGGCCTGCTGGAGTCGCTCGCGGACGGGGCGGCCGCATCCCTCGGCGACGCCCACGACCTGACGCTGGCCACCCGGGACATCCACGCCCTGCTGCTCGCCGAGGGCGGTCGCCCGCTGCGGGCCGTCGTCCTCCTGGAGGAGCTCGCCGAGGACGGCGCGGCGAGCCACGGCGCGCGCCACCCCGTCACGCTGAGCATCCGTCAGAGCCTCGCGCACGCCCGGCACCGGGCCGGCGACCACGCCGGTGCGGTCCGGGTGTACACGGAGGTCGTCGCCGGCCACGCGCCGGTGGCCGGCCCGCACCCGCCGGGCCGGACCGCGCTGATCGCGGACGGCCACCGCGGGACCGACGAGCCCGTGCTGGCGGTCGGAAGCCGGTACCCCGGGGGCGTCGAGTTCCTCCCCACGCTGGCGGTCGGGCTCGCCCAGGCGCTCGCGGCGGCCGGCCGGCCGCAGCCGGCGGCGGACCTGCTGAACGCCGTCTGCGCGGGGCGGGACGCCGTCATGGGCCCCGGCCATCCGCTGGCCGTGGAGAGCCGGACGGCGCTGGCCCAGCTCCGCCAGGGCGGCGCCGGGCCGCTGCCGGTCGAGCCCGCGAGCCTCGCCCCGGCGCTGCCGCCGTCGGCGTCCGCCCCGGTGCCTCCGCCCGCCCCGGTTCGTGCGTCCGCCCCGGATCCTGAGCCCGCCTCTGCACCTGAGCCCGCCGCCCCGGCTCCTGAACCCGTCGTCGCCCGGCGCGGTCCGGGCACCGAGGCGGTGCGCACGGCCGCCGGGTCGGACCTGCCGACCGGCCCGACCCCCGCCCGGACGGCCTGGCGCCCCCGGATCACCCTGCTCGACGAGCCCGAAGCCGGCGCCCCGGCGCGGCTCGAACTGCGGCTGGAGCCCGCGGCCGACGGAGACCCCGCCGACCGCGACGCCGCCGACCCGGGCCGGCTGCCGGACCTCCACCTGGTGGCGGCCGTCGCCTCCGACGCCGTGATCGATCCGCCGGTCACCGCCTACCGGCCGGCCGGTGCGCCCGCCGCGTTCACGCTCACCCCGGCCGTGGCGGGACGGCACCCGGTCCGGATCACCGTCTACGACCGCGGGCACGGCACCGCCCTCCAGGACCTGGAGGTCGTCGTGGACGCCGCCCCGGCCCGGCCCGCCACCGCCGTCCCGGGTCGGAGCCACGAACCCGGCGGGCGCCACGAACCGAGCCAGGATCAGGACCAGGAGTAGATCGACCATGCCCCGGGACCTCCTCGTCGAGATCCACCAGAACCCGTCCGCCGACTACACCGTGCTGCCGCGCCAGGCCGGCCCGGGCGATCCGCCCGGCACCCGGACGCCGGCCCCGCTGGACCTGGTGGTGGCCCTGCGCCGCCACCGCGACGACGTCCTGCACATCTCCGCGTACCGGCCGGGCCGGCCCTCGCCCCGCACCCGTGAGCACCAGGCCTACCTGACGGTGTCCGTGGCCGAGCTGCTACGGATGGCCGCCCGCCTGCGCGGCATCTGGCGGGACCGCCTGGTGGGCTACTGCGAGGTGGACGAGGACGGGATGCCCGTCGACTACCCCTTCGCGGACGCCGTCGACGTGTCCCACCTGGCACCGGCGGCGGAGCGGCAGATGGCCGAACTCGCGGAGGAGGGCCGCTACCTGTTCGAGCGGATGCTCAAGGGGACGGACCCGAACCTGGGCGCGTTCCGGGCCTTCCTCGGCGAGGCGCTCGCCGAGCACGGGCTGCGGGTGCGGTTCGACTCCGAGCTCCACCTTCCGTGGCCCATGCTCGCCGTCGACACCGGCTCAGGGGAGCCCTGGACGGACTTCCTCGGCCACCGGCACCAGATCGAGCAGACCGGCGCCGCCTACCCGGCCGTCCAGGCGCCCTACCCGCCGCGTGAACGGCCCGTGACCAGTCTCAACACCGACGACACGCTCGAACTCGTCGGCCGCGCACCGGAGGTCCGCAAACTGCTGGAGGACCGCTCCCAGCTGACGGTCCGCACCGAGTCCACCGGCCTCCTGGAGGCGCTCTCCTGCGCGGTGCTGGACGAGGACGTCATGTACTTCTGGTGCCACGGCCAGTTCATCGAGAACGACTCCCCCTACGCCCAGCTAGCCGTCCGGCTCTCCGACGACCGGCCCATCGACGCCGACCTGGTGCGGCGCCACCGCGAACGCCACCGCGACCTGCCCGACGCCACCTTCAACCCGTTCGTGCTGCTCAACGCGTGCCACACCGGGCAGGCGGCGGCGGCCGAGCTGGAACACCTGGGCCAGGCGCTGGTGGAGCTGGGGGCGGACGGCGTGCTCGGTCCGCAGATCGAGATCCCGCAGGTGTTCGCCTCCGAGTACGCGCTCGCCTTCCTCGACCTCTACCTGGCGGGGGGCCGGACGGCGGGCGAGATCACCCGGGAACTGGTCCGGCGCTTCACCCGCGACTACCGCAACCCCCTCGCCCTCACCTACTCGCTGCACTGCGGGATCGACAGCATTCTGGAGCTTTCGTCATGACGGCCACCGTCCGCACCGCCCGCGCCGTCCGCCGCGACGCGAACCTCCGCCGACCGTCGGCGGCCACCGTCCGACCGGTGACGGTGGACCTCGACGAGCAGGGGCGCCTGCTCGTCCCGGGCACCCGCACCCCGGTGCCGGAGGCCAGGGTCGCCGAGCACCTCGCCCGCCACCTGCGGGTGCCGGCCCGGGCGACCGACCTCTACGTCTACGTCCACGGCTGGCAGACCGCGCCGGCGGCGGCGGACCGTTCGGCGGCCGCGCTGATCGCCCGGGCCACCGAGCTCCACCGCACGGCGCCGGTCGACTACCCGGGGCTGGAACGCGGCTACCGGCCCTGGTGCGTGGTGGTGCGCTGGCCGTCGTCCAGCGCCCCCTCGCCGGCCGGCTACCGCCGGATCCGCGACCGCGCGCACGCCATGAGCGCCCCCGGCCGGGGGCAGGCGGGCTACGTGCTCGGCCATCTGCTCGGCTACCTCGACGCCGGCCGCACCGATCCGGCCGACCCCGCGGTGCTGGCGAACCGGGCCGGCCAGTACCTCCACCTGGTCGGGCACTCCTTCGGCGGCCGGTTCCTCTGCGAGGCCGTCCAGCGCGCCGCCGACCGGCCCACCAGAGGGCCCAGGGTGCTGGGTTGGAGTGCGGCCGCGGACCCCGCGCGGCCGTTCACCGCGGACAGCGCGCTGATCTTCCAGATGGCCGCTCCGCGCGACGCCTTCGACCGGCTGTTCCCCGACCTGTTCGCGGCGCCCGGCCGGTCCGGCGCGCCGCTGCGCGGCCCGCTCGTCCTCACCCACTCCCGCTGGGACCGGGCGACCGGCTTCTGGCACCTGCGGGCCGAGGGGCGGCCCGGCATCGGCCACTCCGGCGCGGGGGTGGCCCCGGTGCGGCAGTACAACGCCGCGCTGCGGCCGACCGGCGCGCCGTACTCCCGGCAGATGCTGGACCACCCCCTGGTCAACATCGACGCGAGCGACGTCTACCGGGGCGGCCTCGCCGCCCGGCTGGCGCCGGCCGGTGCGCACTCCGACTTCCACCACCCCGAGTCCGCCCACCTGTTGCTCAGCCTGGCCTCCCTCTCGCGCTGACCCCGGGGCACCGGTCGGCACGCCGGCCCGTCCGAGTGCGCGGACGGGCCGGACCGGGGCGGGCGGGCGGCTCAGGCGTCCTGCCGCGCTGCCCGGGTGACGGTGCAGCGCAGGCCGCGGAAGGTGGAGGAGCCCATCTCGGCGTTCTCGTCCTCGTTGGTGGTCAGCAGGTTGACGTTGGCCTCCCGCCAGCCGCCGTCGGCGCCGCGCTCCGGGTACCACCAGGCGGCCGGGGCCATCACCACCTCGGGGGCGATCCGGTCGGTGAGCAGCACGCGCAGCCGGATGCGGCCGGTGCGGGTGGCCAGCTCGGCCCAGTCGCCGTCGGCCAGGCCCTCGCGGGCGGCGGCCTCGGGGTGCATCTCCAGCCGGGGCTCGGGCTCCTTGGAGCGCAACGAGGGCAGGTCGCGGAACTCGGAGTTGAAGTAGAACGGCGAGTGCGCCGAGGTGAGCAGGTAGGGGCCGTCGTCAGGCCCGCCGACCGGCGGGCCGGGGACGGGCAGCGGCGGGTAGCCGAAGGCCCGCAGGGCGTCGCACCGCAGGCCGACCTTGCCGCTGCGGGTGCCGAAGCCGCGGCTGCGGTACTTGTGGTACTCCAGCGTGGTGGCCCGGTAGTGGAGTTCGGCCAGCTGCCGCCAGTCCATGCCGATCGGCTCCAGCCGGGTGTCCAGGGAGTCCCGGGCGTCGGGCCAGAAGTCGGCGGACAGGCCCAGCCGGTGGGCCAGCTCGGTGAGGATCCACTCGTCGGAGCGGGTGTCGCCGACCCGGGCGAAGGCCCGGCGGGCCGCGACGTAGTGGGCGTGCTCGACGATCTGGTCGCGCTCCAGCCAGCCGCCGACCGGGAGGACGACATCGGCCATGGCGGTGGTCGGGGTGAGCCGGAGGTCGGCGACGGCGAGGAAGTCCAGCCGCTCCAGGGCCCGCCGCACCCGGTCGGAGTCGGCGTAGTTGAGCAGCAGGTTGCTGCCGTGCACCAGCATGGTGGTGACCGGGTGGGGGGCGGTGGGTTCGAGCACGGCGTCCCAGACGGAGCCGGGGTGGGCCCAGCCGGACATGGCCAGGATGCGGTGCCGGTCGCCGCCGAGGCGCTTGGCGGCCTGCTCCGGCGCCAGCAGTTCGGCGCGCGGGAAGGACCGCCGGCCGTCGATGCCGGGCGGGTCCCACAGGACGTCGCCGCCGGGCGCGTCGAGGTTGCCGCAGATCGCCGAGAGCAGCAGGACGGCCCGGCAGGTGTGGAAGGAGTCCCGGTGCTGCTGCGGGCCGGTGCCGAGCTCGATCGCGGCGCTCGGCGCCGCCGCGTAGGCGAGGGCGGCGGCCCTGATCCGCTCGGCCGGCACGCCGGTCCGCTCGGCGACGGCCTCGGGCGACCAGTCGGCGACGTGGGCGGCGAGGTCCTCGAAACCGACGGTGTACTTCTCGACGAACGCGTGGTCGTAGGCGTCGGCCTCGATCACGGTGTGGATCATCGCCAGCGCCAGCGCCGCGTCCCCGCCCGGGCGGACCTGCAGGAACTGCTCGGCGCGGGCGGCCAGCGACGTCCGCCGCGGGTCGACCACGATCATCCGGGTGCCGTCGCGCACGGCGGCGAGCAGCCGGGTGCCGATCACGCCGTCCCCGTGGGTGAGCGCCTTGTTGGAGCCCCAGACCAGCACCAGGTCGGGCCGGCCCTCGTAGTCGCAGAAGGTGAAGCCGCCCGCGGTGAGGATGCCGGCCATCACCCGGGGGTAGAAGCAGACGTGCGCCGGGCCGAGCACGTTGGGCGTGCCGAAGCTGTTGGCGAACCGGAAGAGCCACTCCTGGTAGTTGCGGTCGGTGCCCTGGGCCAGCACCACCGCCTCCGGGCCGTGCTCGACCCGGGCCCGGTCGAGGGCGGCGACGGTCCGGTCCAGCGCCTCGTCCCACCCGATCGGGCGGAACTCGCCGCTGCCGCGCGGTCCGGTGCGCAGCAGCGGAGTGGTCAGCCGGTCGGGGTGGTTCAGGTGTTCCAGCGAGGCACGGCCCTTGGCGCAGAGGAAGCCGTGGTTGTTCGGGTTCTCCGGGTCGCCCTCGATGGCGGTCAGCCGGCCCTCGTCGACGGTCACGATGGCGCCGCAGCCGCCGTGGCACATCCGGCAGATCGTCCGGTGCCGGCCGTCCTCGGCGAGCACCTGGACGACCGGGAGCGGCCGGCGGTGCCGGTCGGCGGGACTCTGGGCGGTCATACGGGCCTCCGGGGCGGGCGGTGGACGGGCGCGGACGGGGAGCGGGCGGTCAGCCGCGCGGGCGGCGCCCGCCGAGTTCGGCGTGCTGCTGCAGGAGGCTCCGGCAGGTGTCGTCGTCGATCGGCCGGATCGCCTCGCGCAGGGTGAGTCCGGAGACCCGGGGCAGGCGTGCGCGCAGCCAGTCGGCGATCTCCTCGGGGTGGTGCTTGGCTCCCTCGCGCAGTGCCCACCCCAGCGCCTTGCGCACGAAGAACCGGGAGTCGGTGAGCAGCGGGTCGGCGAGGTCGGCGAAGGCGGGGAAGTAGTGCGGGAACTCGCCCCGGTCGCGCAGGGCCAGCAGGTAGGACAGGATGCCGCCGCGCCGCACCCACTGGTCCTCGTCCCGGCTCCAGCGCAGGAAGTCCTCGGCGGTCTCGGGCAGCCGCAGCAGCAGGGCGCCGGCGCCCTTGGGGGCGATCAGGTCGACGTGCGCCCAGGTCTCGCACTCGCGCAGCAGCTGCTCCAGGTAGCCGGTGTCCGCGCGGACCAGCAGGTCGGAGCGGGCCTCCAGGAGCAGTGCGGCGCAGGAGCGCGATTCGTGGACCGGTGGCGCCCAGAGCTCCTCGGTGAGCTCCAGCAGGG
Organism: Kitasatospora sp. NPDC058218; assembly: GCF_042882445.1. Classification (NCBI taxonomy): domain Bacteria; kingdom Bacillati; phylum Actinomycetota; class Actinomycetes; order Kitasatosporales; family Streptomycetaceae; genus Kitasatospora; species Kitasatospora sp. NPDC058218. Next base: position 113,065 of record NZ_JBHVWC010000001.1, read on the forward strand.
TGTCCCGGTCGAGCCCGGGGTGGCGGCGGACGAAGCCGCGCACCACGGTGCGCATGGCGGGCAGCGGCACGCCGATGTGCTCCAGGCTGCTCTTCAGGTAGGCCTTCTCGCCTTCGGCCCGGCCGGGCACGGCGCTGTCCTCCAGCTCGGACCTGAGCCGGTCGGCCAGGACGGGGGCGGGCGGGGTGTCGAACGTCTGGGGGGTCTTGCGGGTCACCGAGGGAACTCCGGTCGGACGGGGCCGGACGGGCCGGGCGCCAGGGCCCGACCCGTCCGAACGCTGATGGTTCTCTTGGGGATTGACGTTACGTCAGTCTGCGTCGTGGTACGGGTAGCGGAGCTCGCCGGCCCACAGGTACTCGGAGGCGGGGCGGCCGCTGCGGCCCTCGGTGTAGCGGAACACGTCCTGCCAGATCGCGCTGACCTTGTCGTTGCGGTAGGCGATGCTGGGCCCCTGCTGGTCGTACCAGCGGACGATCTCCAGGAAGAACGGGCCGGTGGCGTCCTCGCCGAAGTAGACCACGGCGCGGTCGCCGGTGGTCAGCTTCTCGTCGCGCAGGGTCGGCCAGTCGCGGGACATCAGCTCGTGGAACTCGGCGACCTTGTCCGGGCGGACGAGGTAGTGGGCGAGCCCGGTGTAGGCGTCCTCCTCCGGGAGGTCGGGCTCGTCCTGGAAGTAGCCCATCCGGTGCACGATCGGGTAGTCCACCGGCGGCCGGCCCTCGCGGGCCTCGGTGATCGCCGCCATCTCCTGCCAGATCGCGTTGACCTCGGGGGTGTTGAAGGCGCGGCTGACCGCGTTCTCGTCCACCCAGGTGACGATCTCGAAGAAGACCGGACCGTGCTCGCTCTCGCTGTGGTAGACGGTCGCGGGCTCGTCGGTGACCAGGCCGTGGGCCTTCAGGGCGGGCCAGTGACGGGCGATGATGTCACGGGCCTGCTCGGCACAGCCGGGCTTGACCATGTACGTCGCCATCATGTGCGTGGACAGCACCACGGGGGGCTGGGACATCGGGTGACTCCTCGGTTCTCTTCGTTCGGTGCGGATCGGTCGGTGTGGGTCGGATCGGTGCGGGTCGGTGGGGACGGGTGGGACGGGTCCGGTGGGCTCAGGCCTGCTCGGCCGCCGCCGGGGCGCTGCCCGTGGCCCTGGCGGCGGGTGGTCGCGGGGCCCCGAAGGCCGGTGCCGGGACGTCCCGGATGAGCAGCAGGGCGAGCACCCAGCCGACGGCCAGCAGGCCCACCGGCAGCAGCAGGCCGCTGTGCATCGCACTGGTGAAGGCCTGGGCGAAGGCGTCCTGGACCTTGGCCGCCTGGGCCGGGTCGGCGCCGGCCAGGGCGGGCGGCGGGCCGCCGCTGCCGATCTTCAGGGCGCCGTCGGTGAGCGGGGCGAACGCCTGCTTGAAGCCCTCCCGGGCCTCCGGGGGGAGTGCGAGGGCCTGCTCGTCCACCCAGCCGCGCAGGCCGCTGGAGAGCCGCAGCGACAGGATCGCCCCGATCGCCGCACTGGCCAGCAGCCCGCCGATCTCCTGCGCCGTGTTGACCAGCCCGGACGCCACCCCGGCCTGCGGCGGCGGGACTTGGCGCATGCCGACGCTGAACAGCGGCGAGAACACCAGGCCCATCCCCAGGCCGGCCAGCACGAACGGGCCGAGCAGCGCGAGCGTGCCGGTGTCCGTCCCGGTGACCAGGACGAACGCGCCGAGCCCGGCGGTGAAGCAGGCCAGCCCGGTCAGGATGACGGCCTTGCCCGAGCCGCGGTCGGAGAGCTTGCCGCCGACCCCGGCGACCAGTGCCGAGGTGAGCGGCATCGCCGCGATGGTGAAGCCGGCCCGCAGCGGGGACATCCCGAGCACGGTCTGCAGGTAGAGCGAGATCGGCAGGAAGGCGCCGAGCATCGAGAAGCCCATGATCGCCGCGACGATGTTGGCGGAGGCGAAGTTCCGCAGCCGCAGCAGGTCGAACGGGATCAGCGGACCGGAGCGCTGGTGCCTGCGCTGGTCCAGCACGAAGTAGGCCAGCACCAGCAGCCCCGCCGCGATCGCCGCCCAGGCGGTGGCGTTCCACTCCAGGCGTTCGCCCTCGATCAGGCCGAAGGCGAGCGCGGTGAGGCCGAGGACGAGCAGGGCGGTCGGCACCACGGCGAGCGGCTGCCGTTTGCCGGGCCGGTAGTCGTGGACGTGCCGCAGCACCAGGTAGGCGGTGGCGATGCCGATGGGCAGGTTGAGGTAGAAGATCCACCGCCAGTCCAGGTAGCTGACGATGACGCCGCCCAGGGTCGGACCGGTCAGCACCGCGAGCCCGGAGAGCGCGCCCGTGAACCCGAACGCCGCGCCCCACTTGGAGGGCGGGAAGACCATGGTGACGATCGGCAGGATCTGCGGGGCGAGCATGGCCCCGCCGATGCCCTGGACGGCACGGGCCGCGATCAGCACGCCGGCGTTGGGCGCCACCCCGCACAGGCAGGAGGCGGCCACGAACACGGCCAGGCCGTAGAGGTAGACCCGGCGCGGGCCGAACAGGTCGCCGAGCCGGCCGGCGACGATGAGCAGGGTGGCGTAGCCGAGGATGTAGGCACTGAACACCCACAGGCCCTCGTCCAGCGAGGCGTGCACGCCGGACATCACGTGAGGCAGCGCGATATTGACAATCGTCATATCGAGCAGCGTCATGAAGAAGCCCATACTGAGCACGCCGAGGATGAGCCAGGGACTTTTGTCCCGGCTTTGCGGGGTGGGCATAGGTGGCTCATTTCTTGGAGCGCCGGAAGCCGTCGGACGAAGCGGGCACCGGGCTCCGGAAACGGGGAAGCACGGAATGTCCGCCGGTCTCGGCGGGCCGGCGCGAAACGGTCGCGAAGGGTGGTCGCGGCGGGTGGCCGCCCCCGGATCGGCCGACGCGGATCAGTTGACGCGGATCGGTCGGCGCGGTTCAGTCGGCACGGCGCAGGACCACCGCGTTGGCGTCCAGCTTGAGGACGTCGGTGTGCAGCTGGAAGGGCATCAGCGGCCCGGTGCTGAACCGGTCCGCGGGGAAGTGCCGGGTGAGCGCGGGGGCGTCCACCGGCTTGAACGGGAACATCTCCTGCCGGCTGCCGCGCAGGTAGAGCAGGCCGCCCGGGCTCAGCAGCCGGGCCACCTCGGTCGCGTAGCGGTCGCGGTCCTCCGGGCCGAGGTGGTGGAAGCAGCCGCGGTCGACCAGCAGGTCGAACTCCTCGTCCGGCAGGTCGAGTCCGCGGACGTCGCCGACCGACAGCTCGATCTCCAGGCCCAGTTCGGCGGCCCGCGCGGCGGCCAGGCCGACGGCCTCGCCGCTGATGTCCACCCCGGTCGCGCGGTACCCGGCCCGGGCCAGCGCGACGGTGTCCCAGCCGGTGCCGCAGCCGAGGTCCAGGGCGCGGGCACCGGGGGCCGGCGGGGTGGCGGCGAGGAAGCCGACCAGGTCGGGGGAGGGAGCGCTGAGCTCCCAGTACTGGTGGTGGTCCCCGGCCCTGTAGGCCCGGTCCCAGTCCATCGTGGTCGTCGTGGTCACGGTCGTTGACCCCTTCCGGAGGCGCGCCGGACCGCACCGTACGGTCGGCGGGGCACGCCGGCGGCGGGCGTGCGCGGGGGGAGGAGGCTGCCGCCCACGGCGCCGGCCGCGGGGGTCGCGGTGGCGTACCAGCCGATCACCTCGGGGCGCCCGGGCGTCAGCACGGGCGAGCCCCGGTAGACCTCGTACCGGGGCCAGTTGGCGCGCAGCGTGAGGTCGGCGGCCGGTGTGACGTGCCGGTGCCGGACGGGCGGTTCGGCCTGGGCCGAGCCGCCCCGCCACAGCATCAGCCGCTCGCTCAGGACGGGCAGCACGCGGATGCCCAGGCTGTCCCGGCGCGGATCGAGCAGGGACAGCCCGGCGACCCGGTCCCGGGGCACCGACAGGCAGGCGTCGAAACGCCGCCGGTCGGGCGCCGTGGACTCCGGGTCGTCGTACAGGACTTCGATACCGACGGTGCGGTCGTCGGAAATCCCGCGATTGAACAGAAAGGCGGTGAGGCGAAGCCAGGTCGCCTCCCGCGGAGTCCCGTTGGACGGATGGCGGAGACTGATCACGAGAAGTGGTCTGGGGAGCACCGGGAACCATTCTCCGGCCCCCTGGAAATGCGCACCCAATGTGTGCGTCTTATTCACAGGGGTGACGCTATCAACGCGTCAGCGCCCGCGTTTGACTGTCCTGGACACGTTCGGAACTTATTCCGGACCGATCCGGCCCGGCCGGGCCGACGCCGGGGCCGAAACCGGGCCCGACGCCGGGGCCGCCCCGGGCCGCAGCAGCGCCGCCGCCCGGGCCACGCTGCGGGCCAGCTCGTCCACCCGCGCGCCCAGCTCGGGATCGGCCGGCTCGCCGCCCGGCAACGCCGTCCGCGCCTGCGGGACGGCGACCTGCTCGGGCACCATCCAGGCCCGGTACCAGCGCGCCACCAGGCGCAGGTGGTTGAGCGCGTTGGAGTTGTTGCGGCCGCCGAGCGCGCAGATCGCCCCGAAGACCTTCCCCTCGACGTGCTCGAAGTCCAGCAGGTCCAGGGCGTTCTTCAGAGCCCCGCCGATGGTCCCGTGGTACTCCGGCCCGGCCAGGATGATGCCGTCGGCGGCCCGGAACTCCTCCCGCAGCAGCTTGACGTCGGGGCGGCTCGGCCACGGGTCCTGCTTGTCGCCGTTGCAGAACGGCAGGTCCAGCTCGCGCAGGTCCAGCACGGAGGTCCGGCAGCCGTCGGCCTCCAGCACGGCGATCGCCCGGCGCAGCAGCAGCTGGCTGGTCGAGCCGGGGCGCAGCGAGCCGCCGAGACCGAGGATCCTCGGCCCCGGCGGGCGGGCGCTCACTCCGCCTCGCAGATGGCGTCCGCCGGGCAGCAGTCCATCGCCTCGTACACCAGCTCCTCCTCGTCCTCGTCGGCCGGCTGGCGGGCGACGAACGTGTAGCCGGCCTTGTCGTTGCGGACGAAGGAGTCCGGGGCGATGCACCGGCAGGTGTCGCAGTCGGTGCACTCCGCGTTGACGTAGAACCGCCCGGGCGCGTTCTCCGGCAGCCGGGCCGGTACCGGGTAGCCGGTCATGCCTGAACCCGGCCGGCGTGGACCAGTTCCAGCACCCGGTCGGTGTCGGTGCGCAGCAGGTGGCCGTAGGTGTGGCCGAGTTCGTCCTCGGGGGCGTAGGCCAGCACCTCGACGCCGTCGAAGCCGGCCAGGTAGTCGAGCACCCGGCGGACGTGGTCGGGGGTGTCGACGCTGAGGCCGAGGTGCGACATCAGCGCCCGCTTGCGCTCGGGCGGCTCCTCGGCCCAGGCACCGTAGGCGCGGCAGGTGAAGAACTCCACCTCGGTGCCGTGCTCGGTGGTGAGGTTGATCCAGTGCCCGGGGGTGCCGTGCACCCGCGGCGCGATGTGCGAGGGGCCGGCGGACACCCGGCCGAGGCCCGGACGGGCCCGGACGGTCTCCAGCCAGGCCTCGTACTCCTCCTCGGCGCGGTAGTCGCCCAGGTAGACGGCGACGTGGTGCAGGCCGGTCAGCCGCAGGGTGCGCGGGTCGAGAGGCTGACCGAAGAAGGCGAGCAGCGCGTCGGCGGTGCTGGTGGCGGCGGCGCGGTCGGCCCAGTCGAGGACCTCCTTCAGGGCGGGCTCGCGGTCGGCCCCGGTGGGCAGGTGCTCGGCGGCGGGGTAGAGCAGGCTGGGTGCCATGGCGAATCAGCTCCGTGGGGCGGTCAGGTAGTCCGTGATCAGGGTTTCCAGGTCCTGGTGGCCGGCGTACGGCTTCAGCAGGTCCTGGTACAGCTCGGGCCGGCGGCCGTGCAGGCAGAAGTAGAGGCTCTTGCGGAACGACAGGTCGACCTCCCGCAGTTCGCGGATCCGGTCGAGGTCGAGCTCGGCGATCAGCACGCCCTCCTCCTCGTCCAGCGAGCCGACCAACTGCTCGGGGGAGGCGACGGTGCTGTGGCCGGCCACCGAGATGGAGACCGTCCGCCCGGCGCGCTCGCCGGTCACCTCGCCGACGGCGCTGGCCAGCAGGGTGTAGCAGACGTTGAAGGAGGAGTTGGCCTGGATGCACGGCCGGGTGATCTGGATGTTGCCGCGCAGCGCCGCTCCCGGCACCGCGATGATCTCGGCGCCGCGCATCGCCAGCGTCCGCGGCACCTCGGGGATCCAGAAGTCGGAGCAGACGCAGATCCCCAGTCGCCCGAACGGGGTGTCCACGATGACGAGTTCGTCGCTGGGCGAGACGGTGACCATCTCGGCGGCGAAGCGGTGGGTCTTGCGGGCCTTGGCGGCGATCCGGCCCTGGTCGTCCAGCAGCACGGCCGTGTTGTAGTACCGGTCGTCCTCGCGCTCGACGACCGTGCCGCAGAGCAGGTAGCAGCCCTTGGCGCGGGCCACCTCGGCGAGTTGGTCGAAGACCGGGCCGGGCACCGGCTGGTCGATCACGCCCTTGAGGTGGGCGCGGCCGGGGAAGTAGAAGGGCGGGCCGAGGAAGAACTCCGGCAGGATGATCAGCTCGACGTCCTGGACGGTGTCCAGCAGGGCGAGCGTCCGGGCCAGGTTGACCTCCGGGTCCGGGTCCCAGAAGGTCTGGATCAGCGCGACCCGGGGCCGGCTGGTGGCGAGGTTGCGGTCGACGGTCATCGGGTCAGGCTCCGTCCGGGGTGCCCGGGGACGCCGGGGCGTGGTCGGGGGTGTCCGGGGCGCTCCGCACCCCGAGGGCTTCGGCGGCCCAGTCGGGCAGCGGCCCGTCCGGGTGGGTGGCGGCGGTCAGCGCGAGGCCGAGCGGCGAGCGGCGGAAGTCGGCGGCGAACGGCGCCGCCTCGCGCATCCGGCGCAGTTCGTGCAGGTCCAGATCGGCGGTCAGCAGCACCTCCTCGCGGTCCGCCTCGGCGAGGACCGGCTGCTGCTTGCGGAAGTCCCGCGAGTAGGCGCCGATCGCCAGCGGGCTGCGCAGGATCGCGCTGCGGCCCATGTAGGTGAGCCCGGCGAGGGTGTTCTCGCCGGTCGCGCTGGCGAACAGCACGTAGGCGCAGTTCTCGGCGGCCCGGGCCAGCAGCATCTGTCGCACCGGTTCGGCGAACGGCCGCAGCAGCACCGAGGGGGCCACGATGACCTCCGCCGACGCGGCGAACAGGCCGCGCAGCACCTCGGGGAACTGCACGTCGTAGCCGAGCGCGAAGCCGATCCGGCCGAGCGGGGTCGGGAAGACGCGGGCACCGGTGGCGCCCGTGATGAAGTGCGCCTCCAGGTCGTAGACCATGGTGCGCCGCGCGGTGCCGACGAGCACCCCGGTGTCGTCCAGCAGCACGGCGGTGCTGTGCACGTGCTCGCCGGCGCGCTCCAGCACGCCGGCGGCGATCCAGACGCCGAGCTCGCGGGCCAGGCCGGCCAGCCACTCGGTGAGCGGCCCGGGCACCGGCTCGGCGATCTCGTGGCTCTTCGGCAGGTTGAGCGCGGTGGCGAACACCTCGGGCAGGACGACGAGCCGGCAGTCGTCGTCGGCCGCGGCGCGCACCAGCTTCTCGGCCCGCGCCAGGTTCTCCGCACGGCGGTTGGTGGCGACGGACAGCTGGACGACGCCGACCCGGTACCGGCGCAGGTCCGCGGTGGGCATGGTCGTGCTCCTTCCGAAGGAGGGGAGGTGCGGTGCCCGCCACTGCGGCGGGCACCGCACCCGTGCCGGGGCGGACCGTCAGTCGAAGATCCGCTCGTAGATGCCGGGTTCGCCGACGGTGTACCCGGTGTCCCGGGCCCGGGAGGAGACCACCAGGTTGATGCCTTCCTTGGTGACGCTCCAGTCGCCCAGGCCGACCTGGTCGAGCAGCTCGCGCATCTCCTCGGTGGAGTACGAGGCCCGCAGCGAGGTCATGAACGCGTTGGCGTCACCACCGGCGTACTGCAGGACGAAGGAGACCATGCCCTCGTCGGCGTCGCGGGCCAGGTCGTACAGCAGGACGGCGCCGCCGGGGCGGCAGACCCGCGCCAGCTCGGGCAGGATCCGGGCCGGCTTGTCCCAGCGGTTGATCGCGCAGAAGCTGAACACCACGTCGAAGCTGTCGTCCGGGTACGGCAGCCGGCTGTACCGGGCCCAGTCGCAGGCGAAGTCGCCGCCGTAGGAGACCAGGTTGGCGAAGATGGTGTTCTCCCGGGCGACCTCCAGGAAGGAGTCGTTGCTGTCCAGCCCGGTGAAGGTGGAGTCGCGGTGCTGGGCGGCCAGGCGCAGCGACAGCAGCCCGCTGGCGCAGCCGATCTCCAGGACGTCCTTGTCGGGCCCGCAGTCCGGTCCGATCAGCTTCATCATGTGCTGCATCGGGATGATCATCGAGGTGCGCACGCTGCGGTCGTACGCGCGGCACTCCTCGGCGGTCTCGAACGGGTCGCCCTGCGGGGCCCGTTCGGCGAGGTCGAAGATCCGGCCCCGGCGGGCGCGGCGCGCGGTGGTCTCAGAACTGGACAAGGGGGAGCCCCTTCCGGCCGTCGGTGCGGTCGATCTGCCACTTGAGGATCTCGGTGCTCGCCGAGGTCGGCTGCGGGAGCCGGTAGTTGGCGTCCGAGTAGAAGCTCTTGGAGATGTTGTCGATGTAGTACCAGCCCTTGGGGTAGGTGACCTGGATCGCGTCGTCGTCGACCTCCAGCAGCCCCTTGGCCACCAGGTCGTCGACCTTGTCCTTGAAGTACTCGTACGGGTCGACGCCGTGCCGCTCGCGGTAGACCGAGCGCTTGACCCGCAGCAGCTTCAGCCCCAGGACGAGGCTGCGGCAGCGCTGCTCGTGCTCGTCGGTGTAGGCGCCCATCACCACCGGCAGCCGGCCCTCGTTGCAGCGGCTGATGTACGACTCGATGTCCGGCTCGTTGAGGTACATGTGGTTGTTCAGGTAGCCGTAGGCGCCCGAGCCGATGGCCACCATGTCCCCGCACCGGCCCCAGATCTGCGACAGGTGGTCGGTCAGGTAGAAGGTGTCCGTCTCCAGGCCGCGGTACGGCTTGCTGCCGTCCTTCACGACCGGGTAGGTCTTGACGCCGGCGGCCTCCCACTCGGGCCGCATCGGCTCGATGAAGTCGTTGTAGGTGAGCGCCAGGTAGCCCGCGTCCATCAGCGTGGTGTGCAGGTACTGGTACATCTCGTCGGCCTCGCGGGTGCTCGGGCAGGGTGGGGTGGCGCCGCTCTGCAGCGCGAAGAACACCTCCGAGCCGGGCATGACCGCGTAGTTGTAGACGGAGAACGACGTCACCGGGAGGTCCATCAGGGTGCGGATGTCCTGCGCCCACAGGTCCGGGGTCTGGCCGGGGATGCCGATCATGTAGTCGATGCAGAGGTTCTCCAGGCCGCTGCGGTCGATCAGCTCGATGGTGCGGGTGGCGGACTCGCCGGTGTGCGCCCGGGCCCGGCCGAGGTAGCGCAGCAGCGGGTCGTGGAAGGTCTGGACGCCCAGGCTCATCCGGTTGACGCCGTGCTTGAGCAGCACGTCCAGCTTCTGCTGGTCGACGTCGACGGGGGTCGACTCGATGGTGATCGAGCAGTCCGGGCTGAAGTTGAGCCGCTGCTTCATGTAGCCGAGCAGGTCGTCGAGCTCCTCGGCGCGCAGCGTGGTCGGGGTGCCGCCGCCGAAGTAGCCGGAGGTGAACACGGTGTCCCGGACGTGCGGCAGCTGCGAGTACAGGTCGATCTCGCGCTTGAGCGCCTGGATGTAGCGCCGCACCAGGGTGTTGCGGGTGGAGAACTTGTTGTACGGGCAGCTGGTGCAGACCTGGTTGCAGAACGGGATGTGCACGTAGAACGAGGTGGTCTTGGGGAACTTCTCCCGGGTGGCGTAGATCTGGTCCGCCGTCAGCGGCTTGACGTCGCACGGGTACCAGCGGACGAACTCGATGTCCCGCTCCGGGTAGTCGCGCCAGAAGCTCGGGGTGTCGAGGAAGTTCCGGGTGATCGCTTCTTGGGTCATGTGTCTCTCCGGTCGTCAGGTGGCGCGGTGGTGCTCGACGGTGAGTGCCATCGGGCCGTCCGGGCCGACCGCCCAGTCGGCCATCCCTGCGGCGTCGAGCCGTTCGCGCAGTTCGGCGCCGGTCCAGGCGCCGCGCAGGGAGTCCAGGTAGGTGCGCAGGCGGTACCGGCCGTCGGGCGAGTCGTCGGCGGCCATCTCGCGCAGGGTGTATTCGAGGATGAACGGGTCCGGGTCCCGGCGCAGGTCGTTGACCAGCAGCCGGCCGCCGGGGGCCAGGGCCTGCGCCAACCCGCGCAGCAGGGGGGCCGGTTCGACGCACTCGCCGAGCGCGTGCACGCTGTAGACCAGCGGGTGGCGCCGGGCGAGGGCGGCGGGCAGCGGGCTCCCGGCCGGCCAGTGGTCGACGGGTGCCGCGTCGCCGAGGCGCTCGCGCAGCGGGGCGACGGCGCCCGGGTCGGTGCAGAGCACCCGCAGGTCGAGCGGGCGGCGCGCCAGCAGCAGGCCGGCGAACCCGCCGTAGCCGGGGCCGACCTCCAGCACCGGGCCGTCCGTGCGGGTGCTCTCCAGCAGGTCGAGGAACTCCTCCTTGTACTGGTTGCGGGCGGCCACGTACCGGTCGTACGCGAGGCGGTCCGCCTCGTCGGAGAGCCGATGGCGGGTCGGCGTCCGGACGGCCGGCAGCAGACCGGTGGTCACGTCGCTCACACCTCCCTCAGCAGGGCGAACAGCTCCCGCTCGGTCTCGGCGACGGAGCTCAGGGCCGCCCGCAGCTCGCCGGCCAGCCGCTCGCGCACCGGGCCGAGCCCGGCCGCCGCGGCGGCCCGCAGCCCGGGCAGCCGCTCGCCCAGCAGCGCGGCCCGGGCGAGGGCGGCGGCGCCGCCGTCCAGCAGCTCCGCCTCCCGGGCCCGGTAGGCGGCGCCGAGTTCGGCGAAGTCGGGCGTCCAGTCGGGCAGCAGCAGCGCGATCACCCGCTCCCAGCGTCCGGCGCTGTCGGCGCAGAGCAGGGCGGCGTCGGCCAGCCGGTGGTCGTCGGTCAGTTCGGCCGCCTCGGCCAGGAACGCCCGGAAGAGGTTGCGGAAGGCGTTCCCGCCGGTGCCGGCCAGCTCGAAGTCGACGTAGGCTCCGGCCAGTTCCTCCACCACGGCGTCGGCGGCGGTGTCGCTGAGCAGCAGGTGCTGCAGGCCGGCCCCGTAGGAGTCGAGGCCGCGCAGCCCGAAGCTGGGCACGGGCGGGTGCAGCATCGCGCGGCAGGAGTGGCGGATGCCCTGGCGGATGTCGTCCTCGGTGGGGTGCCGGGCGGCCTTCCAGTCGGCGCGCAGCAGGGCGTGGCGGGGCGGGAAGGGCTGGTGGGCGGAGGCCCGGGCGGTGGCGAGTTCGGCCGTGGTGAGGGTCTGCGGGCGGGCCGGGCGGTCCGAGACGGTGACGGTGCCGCGCTCGCGGTCGTGTCCGAGGACGACGATCGCGTGGCCGCCGAAGTGCCGGGTGGCCTGGAAGTACGGCAGGTGGAAGAGGTCCGCGTAGATCACCGCCGGGCCGCCCCGGTCGAGTTCGGCCAGCAGGTCCTCCCGGGCCCGGTCGGGGTCGTCGGTGACGGCGACCTCCAGGTCCAGGCCGACGCCGGCCGCCATCCGCCGGGTGAACTCCGGGAACGGGCCGTTGCGCCCGCCGGTGAAGCCGCGCCCGCCGGGCGGCGCGGGCATGTGCATGAAGTTGATGCCGCCGGCCACGCCGAACAGCATCGCCTCGCTGACCGGCAGGCCGTGGGCGGCCAGCTGCTTGCGCATCGAGGCGGTCTCGCAGTGCGCGCCGCCGTGCGGCACGTCCGGCGGGGTGGTGGTCATGCGGGTCCTCCCGGGGTGACGGGGCGCTCGGCCCAGGCGGCCCAGCCGAGCGCGTCCGGCGGGACGAGGGTGGTCGGCGGGGCGGCGGGCACGACGGTGATCGGTGGAGCGGCCGGCGGCCGGGCGGCGGCCGTGGCCTCGGCGGCGATCTCCTCCAGCACCGAGCGGGTGTAGGGGTTGGCGTCCGAGGGCGGGTAGTCCAGCGCCGTCCCCACGAAGACGTTGCGGACCGCCGCCCGCACGATGTCGGTGGGCAGGCCGCGCCCGGTCAGTTCGGCGGCCAGGTCGGCGCAGGCGCGCAGGGCGGCCTTGGTGGCGGCCCGGTTGGCCGGGCCGACGCACGCCTCCGGCCCGAGCACCACCTCGCCGAGGTCGGCGGCCAGGGTGCGCAGCAGTCCGATCCGGCGCGGCGCGGAGGTCACCAGGACGGTCTTGAGGCCGAGCGCCACCGCCGTGAACTGGCAGACCGGTTTGAGGCCGACCACCTCCACGCCCAGGTCCGGCAGGTCCTCGGTGGGCACGCTGGTCGCCATGTTGACGAACAGCGCCCGGCGGCCGACCTGCCCGGTCAGCGCGGCGAGCCGGCGCAGCGCGGCCGCGGTCTCCTGCGGCGGGACGCAGAGCAGCACGGTGTCGGCGGCCGAGAGGATCTCGCGCTGGTCCATGTCGGGCAGCGAGAGCTCGGCGGCGACCCGCCGGGCCACCGCGGGGTCGCTGTCGTTGAGCAGCACCGGGAAGCGCTCGGCGAGCCGGTCGGCGAGCACCGCGCCGAGCCGGCCGAGGCCGACCACGGCGATCGTCCCGGGGTCGTTGTGCCGGGGTTCGGCCGGGTTGCCGGGGCGCGGGCCGAGCGTCATGAGACCGCCTCCAGGTCCTCGATGGTCAGGCTGCCGGGCTTGAGCATCCGGTCCATCGCCCGCCGCACCTGGGCCCGGTCGATCGGGGCGACCGCCGCGGGCACCCCGAACTCGGCCGTGACCCGCTCGGCGACGGCGGCGCAGAGCGCCGTCGGGTCCTCGCCCTCGGCCTCCACCCGGATCTCCAGCCGGTCCCCGGCGACACCGGAGGCCCAGTAGAGGCCCGCGCCCCCGGTGGCGAGCACGGTCTGCTCCAGCGCCAGCTTGTTGATCCGCTGCCCGCCGACGATCAGCTGTTCGCTGACCCGCCCGTGGTGCGAGAGCACCCGGCGCGGGCTGCCGCAGGCGCAGGGCTCGGCGGAGACGGTGACGAAGTCCCCGCTGCGGTAGCGCAGCAGCGGCATGGCCCGGCCGGCGAGCGAGGTGATGACCAGTTCGCCGGCGGTGCCGTCGGGCACCGGTTCGGTGGTCTCCGGGTCGATCACCTCGAACAGGTGCCGGTCCTCCGTCAGGTGCAGGCTGCCCCGTTCGCAGACCAGGCCGAGCGAGTTGGTCTCGGTGGAGCCGTAGGCGTTGGAGAGCCGGACGCCCCAGAGCGCGGCGATCTTCTCCAGCTTGGCGGGCGAGCAGGTCTCGCCGACGTAGAGGAAGGTCCGCAGGCCGATCTCGGCCGGGTCGCGCCCGGTGTCCTTCAGCATGTCGTAGAGGCGCAGCGCCCGGCTCGGCGTGCAGACCAGGGCGGTCGGGCGGACGGTCCACATCATCTCGACCATCCGCTCGAACGGGCAGACCAGGCTGAGCGTGCCGACCGGTACCACGGCCGCGCCGTTCTGCTCCAGCGCCCGGTCCAGGTCGTAGGAGGCGAAGGCCAGCTCGTAGGGGATGGCGATGAAGGCGAGGTCGCCGGGGCCCAGGACGTGGCCGACGGACTGCTCGACCGCGACGTTGCCGCGGATCCAGTCCTCGTAGGTGATCATCGACGAGGTGGGGCTGCCGGTGGTGCCGGTGGACTCGCCGTAGCGGATCAGCTCCTCGCGGCCGACCGCGAGCAGTCCGAACGGGTAGGCGCCGCGCAGCTCCGCCTTGGTGGTGAAGGGCAGCGTCCGCAGCTCCTCGACGGTGCCGGGCCGCAGCGTTCCGTGGTGCTCGGCCCAGTGGTCCCGGTAGAACGGCGAGTTGGCGAAGGCGTGGTCCAACTGGCGCCGCAGCAGCGCGAACTGGTGGTCGGGCACCTGGTCGGGGCTGAGCTTCTCGAAGGCCGCCAGATCGGCGAGCGCGGCCTCGCGGATCTCCGGATAGCGCAGGTGCGGGGGGCGGTCGGCGGTGGTCACCGGGCATCCTCTCCAAACATCAGCTGGGTCTTGATCCGGGTGCGGGGGTCGAGTGCGAAGGCCTCCGCCGCCCGCTCGGCGGGCAGTCGGTGGGTGACCAGCAGGGCGGCCTCCTCGCGGTGGCCGGCCAGGAACTCCTGGGCCCGGTCGAAGCCGCCGGTGCCGCCGATCGAGCCGACCAGCGTCAGCGCGTTGGCCACCAGCAGGTCGGTGCGCAGCGCCGCGCTGCGGCGCAGCCCGAAGCAGAGCACCCGCCCGCGCGGGACGGCGCAGGCCAGTGCGGTGGCGAGGCCGTCGGCGCCGCTGGAGCAGTCCACGGTGAGGTCGTAGCGGGCGGTGGCGGTGAGCGCGGCGTAGCCGCCGGCCGCGCGCGCGGCGGCGTCCGGTTCGGGTGCCCCGGTGCGCACCCGGGCGCTCGGCAGCAGCTGCCGGACGGCGGCGGCCTTCGCCTCGTCCGCCTCCAGCAGCTCCACCTCGCCGGCCCCGTACGCCCCGGTGAGCAGCAGGTAGGAGGCGAGGCCGAGGGCGCCGGCGCCGATCACCAGCACCCGCTCGTCGGGGCGCGGGGCGATCCGGTGCAGGCCCTGGGCGGCGACGGCGAAGAACTCGGAGAGGGCCAGCAGCCCGGGGCCCAGGCCGTGGGTGTCGGGGTAGAGGTAGCGGCGGTCCACCGTCCGCAGGCGGGTCGAGAAGCCGTCCACGGTGAGGCCGAACTTCTCGATCCGGGTGCAGACGTTGCGGTCGGTGCCGCACCGGGGGCAGTCGCCGCACCAGCGAGAGCAGTCGCCGGTGACCCACCGGCCCAGCAGCGCGCGGCCGTTGCTCCCGGTGTCGACCACCAGGCCGGACCACTCGTGGCCGAAGCGCAGCGGGTAGCTGCTCGGGCCGCCGTAGGCGCCGTCGTACAGCGCCTGGTCGCTGCCGCACAGGGTGACCCGGTCGACCTCGACCAGCACCTCGTCCGGGCCGAGCGGCGCGGTCGGCGGTTTCGCCTCGTCGACGGTGAGCCGGCCGGGGCCGGTCAGCCGCAGGTCCGCCCCGGCGCTCACCGGGCACCTCCCGCGGGCGGGGTCGGGAGCGGCGGCAGGTGCTCGCCCAGCTCGGCCTCGATCCGCTCGCTCTCCGCGCGGGCCATGGTGATGCGCTCGCGCAGGCTGATCGAGTTGAGCCCCCACCACAGGTACCAGTTGTCGTTGGCGAGCACCCGCGCCTGGATCTCGTCGAGGAGGGTGTCGTCCTCGATGACCGCGCGGGAGCAGTAGTACTTGGGCACGATGAATCGCTCCGTTCCGGTGATCATTCCCTCGGCGACGGCGGTGGAGTGCAGGGCGGTGCCCCGGCAGACCCGCAGGCCGAGCGTCCAGAAGGCGTGCACGTCGGGCGTGGCGGGCGGGACGAGCTGCTCCATCACGTCGAAGGTCTCGCGGACCGACGCCCGGTCGTCGCCGGGGCTGCCGATGAACAGGCAGTGCTCGACCCGGATGCCGGCCTCGACGAACCGGCGGTGGGACTCGACGATCTGGCGCTGGCGGAAGTTCTTCTTCAGTCCGCGCAGGATCCGGTCACAGGCCGAGTCGGTGCCGAACTCCACGTAGTAGCAGCCGGTCCGGGCCATCAGCTCGACCAGCTCGTCGGTCACGTTGCCCGGGTTGACCATGCAGGACCAGGGCATCTCGATGCCCCGCCGGACGAACTCCCGCAGGACCTCCAGCGAGTAGTTGAGCGGCAGGTTGAACACCCCGTCGACGATCTCCAGGACCTCCAGGCCCTCGTCGCGCAGCCGCTCCACCTCGTCGGCCACCCGGGAGACCTCGTCGAACTTCACCCCGGTGCCGTCCACCAGGAAGTTGCTGCAGAAGACGCACTCCAGCACGCAGCCCTTCTTGGTCTGGATGGTCGCCGGCACCTTGAGGCTGCGGTCGTGCGTCTCGTACGAGTAGCTGAAGTACCGCTGGTCGTACAGCGCCGGGTCGGGGCGGGCCGCCTTGCGGTAGTCGATCCGGAAGACCGCGTCGCGCCGGTGGTAGCCGCCGCCCGGGAGTGGGCGGATCACCCCGGGCACGTCCAGCGGCTCCTCGCCCCGGGCCAGGTGGTCCAGCAGCGGCTGGACGGACTCCTCGGCGAAGCCGGTGATCCCGTAGTCGGCCCGGACGAAGTCCATCAGGTCCTCCGGGACGGTGGAGAACCCCGGACCGCCCAGCAGCACGGTGACGCCGGGCAGTTCGTCGCGCGACCAGTCGGCCACCTCGCGGGCGAGCGGGGTGTAGACGACCGGCTCCAGCATGCTCTGCGAGTCGACGTTGCGGATCGAGATCCCCACCACGTCGGGCTTGAACGCGCCGACCGCCGCCCGCACCACCGGCTCGTCCTCCTCCTCCCACATCAGGTCCAGCGTCTCGACCCGGTGCCCGGCGGCCCGGGCCTGGGTGGCGATGGTGACCATGCCGATCGGCAGCACCGGCCGGAAGGACTTCAGCTTGTTGATCGAGACGAAGAGGACCTTCACGGCCGGCCCCCGTCGACCTCGGCGAGCACCGCGACCAGGCGGCGCAGCTGCCGCTCGCTCTGGTGCCAGTGCACGACCAGCCGCAGCAGGCCGAGCCGGCGGGCCACCGAGGCGATCAGGCCGCGCTCCTCCAGGGCGTCCACCAGCTTCTCCGGGCTCGGGTGGCGGACGGTCACCACGGTGAGCTCGGGCCGCGGGGCCACCTCGAAACCGGCCCCGGTCAGCAGCTCCACCAGCAGCGCGCGCCGCTCCCAGAGCCCGGCCACCGACGCCCGGTAGCCGCTGCGGCCCTGGGCGCGCAGCGCCGCCCAGGTGCCCAGCAGCGCGCCGCCGGGCCGGGTGCCGAGCAGGGCGTGGTGGTCGAAGGTGCCGCGGTAGTGCGAGGAGGTGCGCAGCGCGTCCGGCGCCTCCCGGTCGCGGAACAGGACGTGGCCCGCGGGGATCGGCGCGCCGCCGTACTTGTGCGGGTCCAGCGTGATCGAGGAGACGCCCGGGACGGCGAACCCGATCGGCGGCAGCGGCTCGCCCAGCTCACGGGCGAACGGCACCAGGAAGGCGCCGGTGGCGGCGTCCACGTGCACCGGCACGCCGAGGGCCGAGGCGTGGGCGGCGATCGCCGGCACGTCGTCCACGGCGCCCGACTCGGAGCTGCCCGCGGTGGCCACCACCAGCGCGGTGTCCGGGGTGAGCAGCGGCAGCAGCCGCCCGGTGTCGACCCGCAGCCGCTCGTCGGAGGGGACCCGGACCACCTCCACCGGCAGCAGCGCGGCGATCTTGTCGAAGGAGAAGTGCGCGCTGTCGCCCAGCAGGACGCGGGCCGGCGCACCGGCCCCGAACCGGGCCCGGTGGCGCCGGACGGCGGCGAGCACCGCCAGCAGGTTGGCCTCGGTGCCGCCCGAGGTGGCCACCCCGGACGCCCCCGGGCCGTCCATCAGATCGGCCAGCATGGCCGTCACCTCGGCCTCGGCGCGGGGCAGCGAGGGGAAGATCCGGTTGTCGCCCAGGTTGGCCTGCTGGTGGGCGGCGAACACCTGCTCGGCCACCGGCAGCGGCGTCGAGCAGATCGAGTTGAAGACCGTGCCGTCCCGGTAGTCGTGGTCGTCCGCGCAGAGCCCGGCCAGCTCGGCCAGCACCTGCTCGACGGGCGCGCCCCGGTCGGGCAGCCCGTGCGGGCGGGTGCCGGCGGGCTCACCCGGCGGCGGGGACCCGGTGGGGGACGGCGAAGAACTGGGCAGCGTTGCCATGAGCGAGAGCCCTCACGATCTGCTCGGGGACACCATGGAGTCGGAGCCGGTGCACCGTCCGGGCCAGACCCAGCGGGTCGGCCGAGCCGAAGTGCAGGCCGGTGTTGAGCATCAGCCGCTCCGGGCCGAACCGCTCCAGCAGGCCGAGCACTTCGCGGTGCGACTGCTTCTCGCGGACCTGGAACAGCGCGTCCTGGCGCGGGGCGACGGCGATCCCGTACCCGCCGAGCCCGCGCAGCGCCGGGTGCTCGGCCAGCAGGTCGATCCGCTGCTCGTCCAGGTCGAGCAGGGCGATCGTGGCGGGGTCGATGCCGGCCCGCTCCACCGCGCCCGCCAGCGGCGCCAGCATCTCCCGGAAGGCCGGCAGTGCGGGCGGCGACTCGACCAGCACCGGCACCGCGCGCGCCGACGCCAGCTTCAGCTGCCGCTCCAGCACCTCCACCTCGTCCGGTCCGCCGCCGCGCAGCGACACCTCGCCCAGCGCCCGGACCCTCGGGTGGTCCAGGTACTGCTCCAGCACCTCGATCCCGGCCAGCGCGCCGCGCAGGCCCGCCATGTCGGCGGCGTGCACCGCGAGCGCCACGTGCAGGTCGATCCCGTACGCGGCGGCCCGGGCGGTCTCGGCCCCGGCGAGCCGCTCGAACCGGGCGGCGAAGGCGCTGGCGGAGTCCCGGGCCTCCAGCGAGGCGGAGCACGGCGCGAGCGCGGTGAGCACCCCGCTGACGGCCATCAGCTCGTAGTCGTCCGCGTTGCGCAGGTCGGTGTGGATGTGGTGGTCGAACAGCGGGGTCAGGCCGGTGCCCTGCAGGGCCCGGGGGGCGAGCGGCGGCGGGGGCGGTGGCGGGCCGGGGCGGTCGGCGGGCACGGCCGGTTCAGCCCTGCGGGCCGGCGGCCGCGGCGGCGATCGCGGCGGTCAGCACCTCGCGGCTGCGGCGCAGCGCGTGCGCGTAGCGGTCGGCGTGGTTGTACAGCTCGACGCTGACGTAGCCGTCGTAGCCGCCGCGCCCCAGCACCGAGAAGAAGCCGGCGAAGTCGATGTCGCCGTCCCCGGGGATCTCGTGGTGGTGCACCCGGCCCTTGATGTCCTCGACCTGGATGATCTTCGTGTAGGGCAGGTTCCGCTCGACCGAGCCGAGGTAGTCCTCCTCCACCACCCGGCAGTGGCCGAGGTCCTGGGCGAGGGCGAACCGGTCCGAGGCCAGCGCGTCGGCCAGCCGGGCGACCCCGTCGTTGCTCTCCAGGAAGAACTCCGGCTCGGGTTCCATCGCCAGCACCGCGTTGCCGGGGCCCTCCAGCACCTGCCGCACGCCCTCGTCCAGCCACTGCCGGGCCTGCTCCTCGCCCACCTCGGGCTTGCGCTTGCCGGTGGCGAAGTTGACGTACGGGATGCCGAGTTCGTCGGCGATCCGGACCGCCCGCAGGACGAGGTCGACGCGACGGGCCCGGCCCTCGGCGGTGGGGTGGATCAGCGAGGGCTCGAACCGCTCCTCGCCGAGCAGGTTGTCGGCGCCCGCGGCCAGGCAGCAGGCCGTCAGTCCGGTGCGCTCCAGGGCCTTGCGGATCGGCGCGGCCTCGGCGGGGCCGAAGGCGAACGGGTCCAGGTGGGCCGGGTGGAGCGAGAGTTCGATCCCCTCGTAGCCGGCGTCGGCGACCGCCTCGATCGCGCGTTCCACCGAGATCGTCCGCAGGCCGTTGGCGTTGTAGGCAAGCTTGACCACGACAGTTCTCCTTCTCCGTGCTGACGGTTCGTCAGGTGCGTTGACCGGGGCGGGCCGTCGGGGCGCGCCCCCGCGTGGTGGTCCGGTTCACTTCTCCGCGGTGGCGTGCACGTGGAAGTCGTGCCAGGTGCGCAGCTCGATCCGCCGGAAGCCGGCGGCGCGCAGCATCTCCTCCACCTCGTTCAGCGAGAAGCGCAGGTGCACCTCCTCGGGGCCGGCGCCGTCGGGCTGGCGGGCGTACCAGGCCTCGATCTCCCGGTTGCGTTCCTTGTCGGCGGTCTTGCGGTAGTCCGCCAGGGCGACCCGCCCGCCGGGGCGCAGCACCCGGTACATCTCGGCGATGGCGGCCGGTGCCTCGCCCGCCAGCTCGTGCAGCACGTAGGTGGAGATCACCAGGTCGGCGGCGGCGTCGGCGACGGGCAGTGGTACCACCGGGCTCACGGTGCGGGTCAGCCGGTCGGCCACGCCCTCCCGGGCGGCCCGGGCGGCGAGCACGTCCAGCAGCTCCGGGCTGCCGTCGACGCAGTGCACCGAGCCCTGCGGCCCGACCAGCCGGGCGGCGGGTACGGCCGCGTAGCCCGTCCCCGCGCCGACGTCGACCACCTGCTGGCCGGGGGCGGCGCCGACGCTGCGCAGCAGGTCCTGCACCTCGCCGAGGGCCCAGCGCAGCGGGCCGTCGAGCCGGTAGACCGTCTCGGCGATCTCCGGGGCATGCGCTTCGTACATGGATGACTCCTTCGGGAGGCCGAACAGGCCGTCCGGGCCTGCGGGTTCGGCGGTCGACGGTGGGCGCGGGGTGCTCCGGGCAGGGCGTTCGGGGTGCTCAGGCCTCGGCGAGGACGCTCTTCAGCAGGGGCTCGGGCACCGGCGTCTCGTGGTCGCCGTCGACGATGTGCACCCGGCCGACCTCGGGCACCAGCACGAACCGCACCGCGCTGCCCGCCCGGCGCTTGTTGTCGCTGAGGATGACCTCGACGATCCGCTCCGGGGTGAACTCCCGGGGCACCGCGGTCGGACTGCCGATCAGGGTGCCCAGCAGGTGCTCCTGGCGGGCCAGCACCTCCGGGGCGGTGATCCCGAGCCGGATGCCCAGCCGGGCCGCCGCGCACATCCCGATGCCGACCGCCTCGCCGTGCAGCAGCGCGCCCCCGGAGAGGAACTCCACCGCGTGGCCCACCGTGTGGCCGTACTCCAGGATGATGCCGGCGCCGCGCTCGCCCGGGTCCTGCGCCAGGATCCCCAGCTTGCTGCGGACCACCTCGTGGCAGACCCCGAGCAGGTCGTCCCGGATGCCCGCCACTCCGCCGGCCAGCAGGCCCTCCATCCGGTCGACCCACGCGGCGTCGTTGACCAGGCCGTTCTTCAGCGCCTCGACCAGGGCGCTGCGGTGCTGGCGCTCCGGCTCGCTGCGCAGCATCGCCACGTCGGCCCAGATGAACAGCGGCGCGTGGTAGACGCCGAACTGGTTCTTGCCGAGCGCGCCGTTGATCGCCTGCTTGTTGCTGAGGGTGCCGTCGGTGAGGTTCAGCATGGTGGTCGGGATCTCGACGAAGCGCAGGCCCCGGTAGACCATGGCGGCGGCCAGTCCGGCCAGGTTGCTGATCATGCCGCCGCCGAGCGCGCCGACGATCGAGTCCTTGGTGGCGCCGGCGGCCACCAGCCGCTCGCAGAGGGCGGTGAGTGCGGGCCAGCCCTTGACGCTCTCGCCCTCGGCCACGGTGACGAGGTTGACGGCGACGCCCGCCCGGCCGAGCCGGTGCGCGAGGTCCCGGCCGAACAGCTCGTACAGCGGCTGGCTGGTGACCAGGTAGAACTCGTCGAACGCGTGCCGGCCCAGGTACTCGGGCAGCCGGTCGCCGATGGACTCGCCCAGATAGTACGGGCAGCTCGGGTCGGTCCCGCTGGACAGCTCGATGATGGTTCCGTCGGACACGTCGGTCCTTTCGTGCAGGGTGTCGGAACGGGTGGTGTCGGAACGGGTGGTCCCGGGGTGCCCGGTGCCCGGTGCCGGAGCGCGGGGTGCCGCGGCGCGTGGTCGCGGCCCGGGTGCTCCCGTCGGCGCGCCTCGTGCGCGGGGGTGGTGCTCCGGGTGGTGCGGCCCGGCCCGGGCACGCGGTGGTGTGCTCCCGGCGTGCGTGCTCGGCGGTGCGCTTCGGGCGGTGTTCGGGCCGGTCGCGTGCGACGCGGGTCAGCGGTGCGCGAGGTAGCCGTCGAGGTCGAGCAGCCCGTTGCCGCTGACGCAGGCCACGATCACCTCGGACCGCCCGGTCTCCCGGGCCAGCACGGCCCGGTCCACGGCCGCGCGCAGCGCGTGGCAGGACTCGGGCGCGATCAGCATCCCCTCGGTGGAGAGCACCAGCCGCCCGGTCTCGAACACCTCCGCCTCCTCGTACGCGACCGCGTCCAGCAGCCCCTCGCCGCGCAGCACGCCGATGATGGGCGAGCCGCTGTGCTGGCGCAGACCGCCGACGTGGGTCTCCGGGAGCTCGTAGTCCCGGCCCAGGGTGTACGACTTGCCGAGCGGGGTGACGCCCTCCGGGTCGGCGTGGTCGTAGCGCAGGGTGCCCCGGGTGAGCCGGGGGGCGCTGGCGGACTCCGCGCCGAGCAGCAGCAGCCCGTCGCCGCGCTCCGCCTTCTCGGCCAGGTAGGGGCCCATGAAGCCGCCGAGGTTGCTGCCGCCGCCGACACAGGCCACCAGCGTGTCCGGCCGTTCGCCGAGGGCGGCCAGCTGGGCCTTGGTCTCCTGGCCGATGACGGTCTGGTGGATCAGCACGTGGGCCAGGTTGCTGCCGGAGATGTAGCGGGTCTCCGGGTGCAGCGCGGCGTGGCTGATGGCCTCGCCGATCGCGGTGCCGAGCGAGCCCAGCAGGTGCCGCCCGTCGCGCAGCAGGGCCTTGCCGACCGGCGTCCGCTCGCTGGGGGAGGCGTGCACCTCGGCGCCGAGCATCTCGATCAGCGCGCGCCGCCCGGGCTTCTGGCGGGCCGAGACCCCGGCCCAGTAGATGACGGCCCGGAGGCCGAAGCGGCGGGCGGCCCAGGCCACGGCGTGGCCCCACTGACCGGCGCCGGTCTCGGTGACCAGGGTGTCGACGCCCTGCTCGGCCGCGAAGTGGGCCTGGGCGATGGCCGAGTTGAGCTTGAAGCTGCCGGTGGGCAGCACGTCCTCGCGCTTGAGGTAGATCCGCGCCGGGGTCTCCAGGTGGCGCTCCAGGGCCCGGGCCCGCAGCAGCGGGGTGGGGCGCCCGATCGACGCCAGCTCCTCGCGCACCCGCTCCGGGATCGCCAGGAAGGCTTCGGTGGCGCCGTCCTGGGCCCGGACGGCGTCGAGCCGGATCCGCTGCTGCAGGGCGAGCCGGGAGCCCCAGGCGTCGTGCTCCGCGCCCTCGGGCTCGCGGGGCGGCGGGACGGGGCCGGGCAGGCTGGGGACGAGGTTGAACCAGTGCGAGGGGACCACATGGGGGTCCGCCGCGGCCGGCACCGACACGGGGGTCCACTGGGCGGCTGGAGTCACGATGCATCCCTCTCGTCATCCGGATGGGGGAACCGCGCACGTCAGTTCTCGCAGCGAAACGACCGGGTGAGAAGCGGTTGGAGCGTTGTTGACCGGCTCAGTCAAGCTTTGGATCGGTTGCCGGGGGAGGACTTGACCGCAACGGTGGAAAAGCCGTCCCGGACCGGCCCGCTCCTGGGCGAAGCCCGGGTCAGCGGTCCGGCCCGGCGGCCGGGCGACGGCCCGGACCGCGTCACCGGGCGCGCGGTGACCGTCGCCGCACCGTCTCGTTCGCCCCTGCGGGGGCCTCCGGCCGCCCCGACCCACCGGCGCCCCGGGCGCCCCGATCCGCAGCCGTACGGGAGTTGTGCACCATGAGTACCACCGGCAAGGCCGCCAAGACCGACCACCGCAAGCTCGGCGGCGCCCTGTACAGCGCCAAGGCCGTCCCGCAGCCGCTCGACGTCCCCGAGTTCGCGTTCCTGGCCGTCGACGGCGTCGGCGACCCGCAGCAGAGCCCCGCGTTCGGGCCCGCCGTCGCCGCGCTGTACGCGGCCTCGTACGCCCTCAAGTTCGCCGTCCGGGCCGACACCGGGACGGACTACGCGGTCATGCCGCTGGAAGGGCTCTGGCACAGCGACGACCCGCACTTCGACGCCGTCTCGGTGGACTCCTACGGCCCGGGCGACCGGGCCGGCTGGGAGTGGACCCTGCTGATCCGCCAGCCCGTCCCCTACACCGACGCGCAGCTCGCCGCCGCGCTCGCCAAGGCGGCGGCCAAGGCCGGCGCCGAGGCGGCCGGCCGGCTGCGCCGGGAGTCCTTCGCCGAGGGCCGCTGCGTCCAGGTGCTGCACAAGGGCCCGTACGAGACCGAGCCGCGGACGGTGAAGCTGCTGCACGACTACCTGCACACCGAGGGTCTGCGCGAGGCGGGCCGGCACCACGAGATCTATCTGTCGGACCCGACCAGGACGGCCCCCGAGCGGCGCCGTACCATCCTGCGCCAGCCGGTCTCCTGAGGCGTCGGCACACCCGGGCACGGGCCGGTGGCCTCCCGTGGCCGCCGTGGCGCACCTCCGCGCACCGGCTCCGGCCCGCTGGACAGCCTTGGACGCCCCCCCTAGCATCGTGAGAATCCCCGTCAGGGCCGGTAGCCCGTTCGGGGCCCGTCTTCGCCCGTCCCCGGGAGCCGCCGTCAGGGCGGTGTCCTTTTCCCCGGCCACGCTCCGGGGCGATGTGGATCCGGACGTCCGACCCTGGCGCGCACGGGGGGTTGCCGCGCAGGTAGGCATTGAGGTGCGATCGATTGACATGACATCGGTCGGTCCGTCGTCAGGCGTCGGCCCCACAGGCCCGGAATCGGCTCCGGTCGCCCGTCGGACCCCGCCCGGCGCGGACCCGAGAAGCGGAGGGCTTCAGTCTGCTATGAAGATCGACACGCTGAGCAGCCACGACGAGCGTCTGCGCCGGGCCATCCCCCACATCGTGGCCCAGGTCAGGGACGGTGAGGCGGCCGTCTCCCTGGAGGAACTGGCGATGGCCACCAACACCTCGCCCGACTATCTGCGCCGGGTCTTCCGGCACCAGGTCGGCGAGCCTATCCACCGCTACGTCCGCAGGCTCAGACTCTCCCTGGCGGCCTACCGGTTGGTCTACGGCGACCGCACGATCATCGACATCGCCGTCAGCGCCGGGTACAACTCGCACGCGGCCTTCACCCGCGCGTTCCGGTCCGCGTACGGGATATGTCCCACCGACCTGCGCACCAACCCGCAGAACACCGCCTGGCCCAGCGCCGGCGCGGCCGGCGCCGACATCCGCCCGGCCGCGATCCCGCAGCGCCGGGTCGCGTTCTACTCCCACCTCGGCCCGATCGACAGCGCCGACACCGCCTGGGAGCGGCTGCGCGGCTGGCTCACCACCCACGGCCACTGTCCGGCCCGCTCGAAGGCCCTGGGCGTCTCCTACGACGACCCGGACTTCTTCATCGGCGCCCGGACGCGGCACGACATCTGCGTCCCGGTCCCGGACCGCTTCGACCCGCAGACCCGCGACGGCATGGGCGTCCAAGTGGTGCCCGCCTCCACCGGACTGGCGATGCGTCACGTCGGGCCGCCCGAGCTGATCCCGTTCACCTACATGCACCTGGCGGTCAGCGCCGCCACCAAGGGCATGCAGCGCACCGAGCGTCCGCCGCTGCCGTACTACCTGGAGTTCTCCTCCTTCCCGTCGGCCCACCCCGAGCGCCAGGTCGCGGTGGACGTCTATCTGATGCCGCACTCCTGCCGGGGTTGAGCGGAGCGCGCCCGGGCAGCGGGCACGCCCCCCACACCCCGCGCGGGCCCCGGGCGGTCGCCCGGGGCCCGCGCACTCCTGTCGGGGCTCGCGTCAGGTGCTGTAGACCCCGACCTCGTAGAGCGAGTAGCCCCACTGCGTGCCGCGCTGGAGCCCGTGGACGCGGACGTACCGGGCCGGCACACCGGTGAACCGCGCGGTGTCCAGGCCGCCGTCACCGGTGGTGGTGGACCACACGGACTGCCAGGTGGCGCCGTCGGCGGAGACCTCGATCCGGTACGCCTTCCCGTAGGCGCGCTCCCAGTCCAGGGTGACGCGCCCGACCAGGGTGGTGGCCCCGAGGTCGATCCGCAGCCACTGGTCGTCGCTCCAGTCGCTGGCCCAGCGGGTGCCCGTGCTGCCGTCGATCGCCCGGTCGGGGGCGTAGCTCGTGAACGGGTTCCACTCCGCGGAGCCGGCCGTGGCCGAGGAGCCGGCCGCGAGGTTGGTGCCGGCCCGGTGGTGTTCGGACGCGCCCCAGGTGCTCAGGTAGGACTCGGCGCCCCGGAACAGGTCGTCCACCACGCCCTGCCCGCCGACCAGCCGGATCTCCTCCAGCCAGTCCGGCACGAGGCCGTAGTGCGCGGCGCCGTCGGTGTTGTAGTCCCAGGTGCGCTCGCCGGTGGTCTGCCGGTCGACGACGGAGCCGCCGTCGGTGGTGCGGAACGGGTAGACGACCGGGTTCGGGGCACCGGCGCCGGGCGGGGCGGGCCAGCCGCCGAGGCCGTTCATGTCGGTGCCGTAGCCGTAGCCCACCCCGTACTTGTCGCGCAGCGCGTCGGTGCGCTTGGCCTCCGAGCTGAACGCCTCGGCGCCGTTCATGTACTGGGCGACGAAGCCGCCGAGCTTGTAGACGCGCTCGGTCCAGTCGAGGTCCATCCAGCTGTGCGAGGAGATCACGCCCGGGTACGAGGCCGATTCGAGGATGTCGAAGGCGCGGTCGGCCGCCTTGACGCTCATGTGGTCGACCTCCAGCATCATCTTGCGCTGCATCATGCCGCGCACCGCGTACTCGCCGAGCTCGGTGAGGCCGCGGGTGTTGCACTGCGCGCCGGTGGCGTACGACGGGACGGCCACCCCCGGTGGCAGCGAGCTCTGGGCGCCCGGCGCCGGCGCGAGGCCGATCGGGTTGTCGTGCTGCGGCCCGGCGCACTGCTCCGTCGCCCAGAAGGTGCCGGTGGACAGGAACTGGCCGACGTTGATGGCGGTGCCGAGGGCGCCCTCGTCGAAGCGGACCCCGCACAGCGCGTTGTCGAACTTGTGGCACAGGAACATGCTGCGCACGCCCAGGCCGTAGAGCTCGTCCAGACCGCGGTCGATGTCGGCCCGGCTGCACTGCGCGACGTCCAGGATCTGCTTGCAGCCGAAGGGCTCGGAGGTCTCCACGCCGAGGACGACGGCGAGCTTGCCCTGCTTGACCACCTCGCGGGCCTGCGCGCTGTCGGTGACGATCCGGAACCAGCCCTTGCCCGCCCCGCCGTACATCCGGTCGATGTAGGCCTGCAGCTCGTACGTCTTCCGCGCCTGGAGGCGGATGGAGTCCATCTCGTCGCAGCCGCGGTCCTTGAAGAAGTAGATCGAGCAGATCACCCCGTTGGTGACCAGGTCGTCGACCAGCACCCGCTGGCCGCCGCGCCAGGCCCGCTCGACCCAGGCGTAGTAGTTCTGCTCGTGGGTCAGCGAGTCGTGGGCCGGCCAGTCCTTGAAGGTGGGCCAGCCGACCGGGTCGTGCTTGCCGTCGCCGCCCTTGGTGACGAAGTCGAAGATCGCGAGCGAGCCGTCGGGGTAGTGCTCGGGACAGTCCTTGAGCGCGTCCGCGATCCCCGACTCGGAGAACGTGCTGCCGCACAGGAGCCGGCCGCCGAAGGCCTCGTTGGACATCAGGTGGTCGTGCGCGTCGACGAAGCCGCGCACCCGCCCCTGGGCGTCGGTGCCCCGGAACGGCTCGCCGGTGACGCCGATCTGCGAGTCGGGCGCGGGCCGCGCGACCGGGTTCCACCAGCCCGTCTCGCCCGAGGCCCCGGGCGCGGGGGCGGCGAAGAGCAGGGAGAGGAGGGTGAGGAGGGAGGCCAGGGCCGTGACGAGTCTGCGCCGGCGGTGGGGCTGTGGGGGCATTGGTCACCACTTCGGTCTTCGGTGCGCGGACGACGCGGGGCAGCAGCAGCCCGGCCCGGGGCGCCTGACCGCCCGGCCGGCGACTGTCATGTCCCGCGTACTCGGTGTGACGAGAATCGCCACTGTTGGATTCCGAGTCAATAGCCGTGGACGGATGGCCCGTTGACGCGCCGGCCCGCTCGGTCCCGGGAGGCCCGACGGGTGGGGGTGGCCGGGCGTCCCGACAGCGAATCGCTGCCGGGACGCCCGCGAACCGACTCGACCCGTCGGTCGCGCGGCGGCTCCGGTGCAACGGAGCCGCCGAAATCCCCTGATGCGACGTGGCATCGGCCGGGGCGGCCAGGTCGGGGAACAGCCGCCCCTGCGGCGGCCGTCTCCCGGTCGGATGGACTGTAGACCGGCGCGGTCTGGCGATGCGAGGGGAGCGCCGGACACGAGGGGCCGGACACGAGTTTTGGAACACTCGGACACCGCTGTGGCCAGGGCGGCGACGGGTGACGGACCCCGGCCCGGGCTTCCCGCCGGTTGTGAGGCGCCGGACATCGTGAGGCATCGCCCGGGACGAGTGGTGGCGTGCCCCGGGAGGAGTGCATCATCGGGGGCAGCCCGAGGGGCCGGGAGGGGTGCAACCCACCGGACTCGACCGAGCGGTACCGGGCATGACGTGGCATCAGGTCGGCCCGGAACGAGGCGCCGCCTCGACCCGGGCCTCGAACGTGAGGACTCTTTCGTGAGTCGAGGATCCAGGGACGGCCGGGGATCGGTGAACGGCCGAGGGGCCGCAGACGGCTTCGGCGCGGCGGATCGCACCCGCTCGGCCGCGGCGGCCGGGGTGGTCGTGTCGGTGATGGGCGCGGCCGGGGCGTCGGCACTGGCGGGGATGCGGACGCAGGAGATCGGCGTGGTGCTCGGGCTGGCCGGCGCGGTCGCTGTGCTCCTGGCGCGCGAGTTGGCTCTGCGTCCCCTCGCCACGGCCGGAGTGGTAGCGGCGGTGATGGGCGAGACCGGCGCCCTGGCACTGTCCGGTCTGCAGACCCGGGCGATCGGCGCGGTCCTGGGGGTCGGTGGCGCGGTCGCCGTGCTCCTGGTCCGCGAGCTGCGCCGCACCCGGCGTCCGAACCGATGAGCGGGCCCGTCGAGCAGATCCCCGGGGCCGTGCGCCGGGCGCGTGCGCAGATCCATGTCCACCGCCTCGCCGAGGAGTTGAACCAGGCCCGGATCGCCCGGGGGATGAGCCGGCGTGCCGTCGCGGCGGTGCTGGACGGTACCGCCGGGTGTTCACCGGCCTCGGTGAACCGGGCGCTCGGCGGTGAGACCCTGGTCGGCCGGGCGGCCACCGAGGCGATCGGCGCGGCCGTGGGCGCCCCACCGGACCGGGTGCGCGCCCTGTGGGAGAAGGCGGCCGCCAACCGGACGCCCGTCTACCCGCCGCTCCCCGGTTCCGGTGGGCGGCCGACTCGGCGGACCACGCTCGCCCTGGACCGGCCGCTCGACCTGATCACCCAGCCCCACGAACTCATGGACGCGGTACGGGTGCTCCGGGCGCAGCGCGGCCGCCCCGCGCTGCGCACGATGGCCGCCGCCGCGAAACGGCGTGGGTACGCGGTGGGCCGCAGCACGATCGACGAGTTCCTGACCGGCCGGGCGGTGCCGACCTGGCGCACGCTCCAGGGCTGTCTCGCGGCGCTCGGTGTGGCCGAGCGCGAGTTCGAGCCGTGGCGGGTGGTCTGGTCCCGCGTCACCGTGGTGGCATCGGGTCGGGGGAGCGAGCCGGTCGGAGCCGTGAGCCGGCCGCCGACGGACGGGTACTACGCTCCGGCGGCCGGGTGCGGGCCGGTGGTTCCCCCGCGACCGGGCCCGTCCGTCCCGCCGCCCCGTCGCCCTGCGCCCCGGCTGCCGGACGTCTCCGCGCTACTCCGGGCGGCCCGGTCCGGGATCGTCGGCGACCCGTCCCGACGGCCCGCCGGGCGCCCGCCGGGCGTCACCGCCCTCCTGCGGTTCGCCGAGGAGGCCGCGACGGCGTACGCGGCGGAAAGCCATTTCCTCCCGGCCGTGCCCTTTCCGGGCCCGGCCGTGCCGTGGAGCGGGCACTGCGCGTCGTGCCGGCGGCCGCTGTGGGTGGTGCTGGCCGCACTACGCCCCGGTGAAGGGGCCTGCGGCCACTGTGCCGAGCGTGTGATCCGGGCCCCCCGGTCGGTCGGCTGACCGGTCGGAGCGGTGGGGCCCGGCTCGGGCAGGTGGGCGGAAGCGGGACGGCACCGACGGCGGCGCCGTCCCGTTCGCGTTCCTGGTCGACTCGGGTGGCCCGTCCCCGGTGCCGGCACCGGGGACGGGCGCCGGCCGCGCGCGGGCCTGCCGCCCCTGCGGCGGCCGTCTCCCGGTCGCGACGGCGGTGCGCCCGTGAGCAAGGCCTGTGCAGGGAGAGAGCACCGGCCGTCCCGGAGCCGCCATAACGTCCGTGGTGTTCCGCACGGCAGCCGGGTTCCGGCCCCGCCGAACCGAACCGAACCGGACCGGCCGCGGCCCGCGTCACGGCGGTCCGCGTAGCCCGTCCATCCCGTATCGGAGGAGGCACCATGACGACCAGCGAGAGATCTCCGGCCGAACCGCCCGGTGGCCGGCGCTTCGAGCCTGATCTGCGCCGGATGACGCGGATCAACCTGCGGCCGATCGCCTCACCGATGCCGCTCGGGTTCTACGCGGTCGGGATCGCCTCGGTGCTGGTCGGCTGCTTCCAGCTCGGCGTCTTCGAGGACGGCGCCCGGCGGGCGGTGGGCCTGGCGATCCTGCCGGCGTTCGTCCTGCAACTGGTGGTGGCGGTCTTCGCCCTCGGTGCCCGGGACGCCCTGGCGGCGACCCTGATGGCCTGCTTCTCCGGTCTCTGGCTGGCGAGTTCGCTCGTCCTGGTGGTCGATCCGGTCGGCGGGACCCACGTGCTGGGCGTGCTGAACGCCACGTTCGCGCTGTTCGCCCTGATGATGGCGAGCGTGGCGGGCCGCAAGCGGGCGCTCTGGCTGGTGCTGTGCACCGCGGTGCCCCGGTTCGCGGTGGCCGCGCTGGCCAATCTGACCGGCGTCGCCCGGCTGGGCACCCTCTCCGGCGCGCTCGGGCTGCTGCTCGCCGCCGTGGCCCTCTACACGGCGTTCGCGCTGATGCTGGAGGACATGCGGGGCGAGGAGGTCCTGCCGATCGGACGCAGCGGCCCCGCCCACCACGCGGTGGAGGGCGATCTGACGCTCCAACTGCGCGACCTCGAACGCCAGGCCGGCGTGCGCCGCACCCTCTGAACCCCTCCTGAAAGCGACGATCATGGCTGATTCCATGCCCGTCGGCGGCACTGTGCCCGCTGCCGGTCCGCCCCAGCACCCCGCCGACCTCGTCCTGCGCAACGCGAGGATCCACACCGGGGACCGGGCCCGGCCCGAGGCCTCCGCGCTCGCCGTCCGCGACGGCCGCGTGCTCGCCCTCGGGGACGAGCGCGACGTCGCCGCCCACGTCGGCCCGGACACCCGGGTGGTCGACGGCCTCGGCCGACGGGTCGTGCCCGGGCTCAACGACTCCCATCTGCACGTCATCCGCGGCGGGTTGAACTACGTGCTGGAGCTGCGCTGGGACGGCGTGCGCTCGCTGCGCCAGGGCCTGGCGATGCTCCGCGAGCAGGCCGCCCGCACCCCGAAGGGCCAGTGGATCCGGGTGGTCGGCGGCTGGTCGGCCGAGCAGTTCGCCGAACGCCGGCTGCCCACCCCGGCGGAGCTCGACGCCGCCGCGCCGGACACCCCGGTCTTCGTCCTGCACCTCTACCAGTCCGCGATCCTGAACCGGGCCGCCGTCCGCGCGGCCGGATTCACCCGCGACACCCCGGATCCGCGCGGCGGGCAGATCGTCCGCGGCCGCGACGGCGAGCCCAACGGCGTCCTGCTGGCCGCCCCCGGCGCGCTCGCGCTGTACTCGACCCTGGCCAAGGCGCCCGCACTGGACGAGGCGGACCGCAAGACCTCCACCCGGCACTTCCTGCGTGAACTCAACCGGTTCGGCCTGACCTCGGCGGTGGACGCCGCCGGCGGCTTCCAGAACTTCCCCGACAACTACGCCACCGTCATCGAGCTGGCCCGCGAAGGGCAGCTCACACTGCGCATCGCGTACCACCTGTTCCCGCAGACCGCCGGGCAGGAGATCGACGACCTGCGCCGCTGGGTCGAGACGGTGCGACCGGGCGAGGGCGACGAGTGGCTGCGGCTGAACGGCGCGGGGGAGAACCTCACCTGGGCCGCCGCCGACTTCGAGAACTTCACCGAGCCGCGGCCCGAGCTGGAGGCCGGCTACGAGGCCCGGTTCGAGCAGGCCGTGCGGCTGCTGATGGAGAACGGCTGGGGCTTCCGGCTGCACGCGACGTACGACGAGACCATCCGGCGCGACCTCGCGGTCTTCGAGAAGCTCGCCGCGGACGGGCTCTTCCCGGCCGGCAACCGCTGGCTCTTCGACCACGCCGAGACGGTCTCCCCGCACAGCCTGGAACGGATCGCCGCACTCGGCGGCGCGATCAGCGTGCAGAACCGGATGTCCTTCCAGGGCTCGGCGTTCGTCGACCGCTACGGCGCCGAGGCCGCCGCCCGGACCCCTCCGGTGACGGAGATGCTGGCGCTCGGCCTGCCGGTCGCGGCGGGCACGGACGCCACCCGGGTCTCCTCCTACAACCCGTGGGTGGCCCTGCACTGGCTGGTGACCGGCCGGACCGTCGGCGGACGCGCGCTCCACCCGCCGCAGCGGCTGCTCTCCCGGGAGAGCGCGCTGGAGCTGTACACCCGCGGCGGTGCCCGGATCACCGGCGAGGAGGAGGTGAAGGGGCTTCTGAAGGAAGGTTTCCTCGCGGACTTCGCGGTGCTCTCCCACGACTACTTCACCGTGCCCGCCGAGGACATCCCGCACATCGAGGCCGTGCTCACCGTGGTGGGCGGCCGCCTCGTCCACGCGGTGGCCGAGTACGAGGGCCTGGACGAGGCGGCGCCGCCGATCAGCCCGGCCTGGAGCCCGGTCGCCCACTTCGGCGGCTACCAGGCCTCCCCGCCGCCCTCGACCTCCGGCGCCCGGCAGGCCGACCGCCTGGCCGAGGTGGCGGCCGCCGGGGACGAGCAGTACCGGTGGCGGCTCGCCCGCGGCCTCGAACCCGCCGGCCCGGCCGGCTTCGTGGACCCCTGCTTCGGGGGCTGAGCCGCCGGGCGCCGCCGGGCCGCACCCACCGTCCGACCGACCCTCCCCACCCCGATCCTCCCGACCCCGATCCTCCCGACCCCGACCATCCCCACCCCGATCCTCCCGACCCCGACCATCCCCACCCCGACCCTCCCGACTCAAGGAGCCGACCATGACCGACCGCACCTTCGACCTCGCCGGTGTCTCGGCCCAGCCCAGCCCGGACCTCATCTCGCCCGACAACGCGATGATGCTGTTCGTCGACCACCAGCCGCAGATGTTCTTCGGCGCGGCCAGCGCCGACCGCGCCGGGGTCATCAACGCCACCGTCGGCCTGGCCAAGGCCGCCCGGGTCTTCGACGTGCCGGTGGTGCTCTCCACCGTCGCCGCCGAGTCCTTCTCCGGGCCGATACTGCCGCAGCTGCGCGCGGTCTTCCCGAAGCACGAGATCGTCGACCGCACCTCGATGAACGCCTGGGAGGACGAGGCGCTGGTCGAGGCGGTCAAGGCCACCGGCCGCCGCAAGATCGTGCTCTCCGGCCTCTGGACCGAGGTCTGCCTGGTCCTGCCGGCCCTGTCCGCGCTCGACCAGGGCTACCAGGTCTACGTGGTCGCCGACGCCTCCGCCGGTGTCACGCCGGCCGCGCACGAGCACGCCGTGCAGCGGATGGCCGCCGCCGGCGCGGTGCCGGTCACCTGGCTCCAGGTGCTGCTGGAGCTCCAGCGGGACTGGGCCCGCACCGAGACGTACGCGGACACCCTGGACGTGGTCAAGGAGCACGGCGGCGCGTACGGGATGGGCGTGGTCTACGCGCAGTCCATGATCGACCCGCACGCCGCGGGCTGACCGGGAACGGAACGAGACCATGGACACCGGTCTGCTCGTCCTCCGCCTGGTGACCGGGCTGCTGATCGCCGGTCACGGCATCCAGAAGGTCAGCTTCCGGCTCGACGGCAGCGGCCTGGCCGGCGGGACCGAGGAGTTCCGGCACGACGGCTTCCGCGGCGGGAGACTCACCGCGCTCGCCGCGGGCGCCGGCCAGATCGGCTCGGGCCTGCTGCTCGCCGCCGGAGCGCTGACCCCGCTCGCGGCGGCCGGCGCGGCCGGGGTGATGACGGTCGCCCTGACCGTGAAGTGGCCGCACGGCCTCTGGGTGCAGAAGGACGGCTACGAGTACCCGCTCGTGCTGATCGTCGTCGCGACCGTGCTCGCGCTCACCGGGCCCGGCCGGTACTCCGTCGACCAGGCCCTGGGCCTGGCGCCCTGGGCCGGCTGGTGGGTCGCGGTCACCGTGCTGGGAGGCGTCGGCAGCGGACTCGCCGTCCGCCTGCTGCTGCACCGGCCCGCCCCGGTGGCCGCCCGGCCCTGACGGCCGCGCATCCCCGAGGACGCACCACCACCTCGCGTCCCGACGTCCCGACCTGCTCACCCCTCCACCTGATCACCGCTCCCCGGCCGGGCCCACCGGCCCGGCCGTGGCACCGACACCGAAAGGCGCATCATGCCCTTCATCACGCTCTCCGACGGCTCGCAGAAGTTCTTCAAGGACTGGGGCACCGGTCGTCCGGTCGTCCTCTCCCACGGCTGGCCGCTCAACGCCGACGCCTGGGACAGCCTCGCCGTCGCCGTCGCCGAGGCCGGCTACCGGGTCGTCGCCCACGACCGGCGCGGCCACGGCCGGTCCGGCCAGACCTGGGACGGCAACCACATGGACCAGTACGCGGACGACCTGGCCGAGCTGCTGGAGCAGCTCGACCTCACCGACGCCGTCCTGGTCGGCCACTCGACCGGCGGCGGTGAGGTCGCCCGCTACCTCGGCCGCCACGGCAGCGACCGGGTGCGCAAGGCCGTCCTGCTCGGCGCCGTGCCGCCGCTGATGCTGCGGACCGAGGCCAACCCCGAGGGCACCCCGATCGAGTTCTTCGACGGCATCCGGGCCGGCGTGGCCGCCGACCGGTCGCAGTTCTACTACGACCTCAGCGAGGCCTTCTTCGGCTTCAACCGGCCCGGCGCCGCGGTCTCCGAGGGCAAGCGCCGCGAGTTCTGGCTCCAGGGCATGCAGGCCGGCCTCAAGGGCGCCCTCGACTGCATCGAGGCGTTCTCGGAGACCGACTTCACCGAGGACCTCAAGAAGATCGACATCCCGGTCCTGGTCGCCCACGGCGGCGACGACCAGATCGTCCCGATCGCCGCCTCCGCCGAGAAGGCCGTGAAGCTGCTGTCCCAGGGCGTCCTCAAGGTCTACCCGGGCGCCCCGCACGGCCTGGTCGGCGCGTACGAGACCGCGTTCACCGAGGACCTGCTGGAGTTCGTCGGCGTCTGACTCCGCCGCCCCCGCGGCCCCGCTCACCTGCACGGCAGTCACTTCGTACCCCCAGGGCCCCGCACCTGCGCCGATGCGCGGGTGCGGGGCCCCGCGGGCGTTCCCGGACCGACGCGCGCACGGCTGACGGGCGGTTAGCCTTGTGCCTGCCCGACGACGGGTCGCCGTCCGGCGACCCCGGCCCGACGGGTTCCGCGCGCCGGCGCGGGGAGAACGACAGCCCGGCCGCCCGCGGGTGGCCACCGGCCCGGGGGAGCGACGGTGCAGGAGGTGTGCGGCCCGCTCCTGATCGGTCGCCGGCGGGAGACGGACCGGCTGGACGCGGCGCTGGCCCGGGCGGCGGACGGTGCGGGCGGCTCCGCCGTGCTGGTGCGGGGCGAGCCCGGTGTCGGCAAGAGCACGCTGCTGGAGTGGGCGGCCCGAGAGGCGCGCGAGCGCGGGTTCACCGTCCTGCGGGCGGTCGGCGCCGAGGCGGAGACGGACTTCGCGTTCGGGGCGCTCCACCAGGCGCTCTGGGCCCTGCTGGACGGCTCCCGCACGCTGTCGACCCATCAGCGGGAGGCCCTCGAAAGCGCCCTGGGCGTCCGGGCCGGTACGGCGCCGAGCGGGTTCGCCGTCGGCGCCGCCACCCTGGCGCTGCTCGCCGAGGCCACGCTGGACGGGCCGCTCCTGCTGCTGCTGGACGACCTGCACTGGATCGACTCCTCCAGCGCCACGGTGTTCGCGTTCGTCCGCCGGCGCTGCGCCGAGCTGCCGCTGGTGATCGTCGGCGCGAGCCGGCCGGGCGGCCCGGTGGCCCAGGCGTGGTCGGCCGAGCCCGTCGAGGTGCGGGCGCTCTCCGAGCCGGACGCCGCCCGGCTGCTGCACCGGAGCTACCCGCAGCTGGCGGCGACCGCCGCGCAGCGGGTCCTGCGGGAGGCGGCCGGCAACCCGCTGGCGCTGGTGGAACTGCCGCGGCAGCTGGCCGCCGAACAGCGGCGGGGCGTCGTCCCGTTGCCCGACCGCCTGCCGCTGGGTCGGCAGCTGGAGCGGATGTTCGCCGGACGGCTCACGGCGGTGACCCCGTCGGCCGGCCGGCTCCTGCTGCTGGCGGCCCTGGCCGCCGGCCCGGACTCCTCGGGCGGGGTCTGGCTGCGGGCCGTCGCGGGCCAGGGCGCGCAGGAGGCCCTGGAACAGATCGAGGCCGGCGGCCTGGCCCGGCTCGACCCGGCCGGGCGGCTGGTCTTCCGCCACCCCCTGGTGCGCACGGCCGTGATCGCGGCGGCTTCGCCGGCCGCGCAGCGCGAGGCCCACCGCGCGCTCGCGCAGAGTCTGGCGCCGCACGACCCCCAGCGGCTGGTCCACGAGGCGTCCGCGGCCCTGTTCCCGGACGAGGACCTGGCGCGCCGCCTCCAGGAGGCCGGCACCGGGCTGGCCCGCCGGGGCGGCGACGCCGAAGGAGCGCTGCTGCTCGACCGCGCCGCCGTGCTCAGCGCCGACCCCGACCAGCGTGCCCGCCGGCTCACCTGGGCGGCGGTGATGGCGGCCCGCGGCGGGCAGCTGCGGTACACCGCGGCCCTGGTGGAGGAGCTGAAGAGCGGTCCGGTGCCGGCCGACATCGCCCCGCTGTTCGCCTACGCGGTCGTGTACGTCGACCAGAGCCACCGGATCGACTTCGAGTCCGCCGCCGCACTGCTGCCCGCGGCCCTCGACGCGCTGACCGCACCCGGCGCCGAGCCCTTCGACGGACTGGCCGAGCAGGTCTTCTTCAAACTGCTGCTCACCGCGACCTACACCGACGACCCCAGGGCCTGGCAGGCGCTGGAGCGGCACCACGCGCACGTCTCGGAGCCCGCCCGGCTCTGCCACCGGGCCTGGCTCGACCCGGCCCGGACCGCCGGCGGCGTGGCCGGGGAGCTGAGCGCGGTCGTCGACCGGATGAGCGAGGAACAGGAGGCCGGGGCGGCCTGGCTGCTGCTCTGGACGGCCTCGGCGGTCGACGTGGCCGACGGCGACCTCTGGCGGCGCTTCACCGGCCTGCACGGCTACGCCACGCAGGGCTCCGTCGCCAAGGCCAAGTGCTACCAGGACTTCCTGCGCGGCCGCTGGGACCTCGCCGCCGTGTGCCTGCGCGAGGCCGAGGCCGCCGAGGAACTCGGCTACCACTGCAACGCGCTGATGTTCCGCCACTACCACGCCCACTTCCTCGCCGGCCGCGGCGACGAGGCGGGCCTGCGGGAGACGGTGGAGCTGATCCGACCGGTGGCCGCGCGCGCCGGGATGCGCCTGGTGCTGGACCGGCTGACCCACCTGCAGGGCCTGGCCGCCCTGGCGCACGGGCGGTACGAGGAGGCGTACACGCACTTCACCGGGCTCACCCCGGCCGGGCAGCTGCCCGGCGGCCTGCCCTGGTTCCACCAGCTCACCCTCGACCTGGTCGAGGCCGCCGTGCACACGGGCCGGCGCGCCGAGGCCCGGGCCCACGCCGCCGCCGCGCAGGCCGAGCGGCCCGGCGAGATCTCCGGCCACCACGCCTTCCTGTTCGCCGCGGCCGCCGCCCTGGCGGCCGCGGACGACGCGGCCGACGACGCCTACCGCGCCGCGTACGCCGTGCCGGGCGCCGACCAGTGGGTCTTCGAACTGGCCAGGCTGCGGCTGGCCCACGGCTCGTGGCTGCGCCGCCGCCACCGGGCCGACGCCCGGGAGGTGCTCCGCGCGGCGCACCGGGCCTTCCGACGGCTCCAGGCCGAGCCGTGGGCCCGGCGCTGCGAGGAGGAACTGCGCGCCGCGGGCGGCCCGCTCGCACCGGAGCCGGACCGGGCGCCCGACGCGCTGACCGGGCAGGAGCTGCGGATCGCCAGGCTCGCCGCGACCGGCCTGAGCAACAAGGAGATCGGCCACCGGCTCGGACTCTCGCACCGCACCGTCGCGGCACACCTGTACAAGGTCTTCCCCAAGCTCGGGATCGCCTCGCGGGCGGCGCTCACCCGCGCCCTGGAGGGCCACTGAGTCCCGCCGGGCTCTTCCCGCCAGGCCGCGTCGCGTCCCGTGCTGCGTCGCGTCCCGCCCCGTCACCTGCCGTGCCGGCGGGGCCCTGCGGTGCCCCGCCCGCTGTACCGGCCGTGCACTCCTCGTGCCTCACGGCGCACGGCCGCCGCCGCCGGGCGGAGCGACAGTCAGATGACCTAGGCAACCGCCCGCTCCCCGGACCAGGCTGGTCGTGCGGGGCTTCGGCCGTGAACGCCGAGAGAAGGGGACAGCCAGGTGAACCTGCAGGTCACGACCACTGCGGTGCCGGACGCGGAGAAGGCGGTGCACTGGGGCCGGGCGGTGTCCCACGCCCTGGCGCCGGTGGAGGTGCTGCCACTCGCCGACGGCCCGTTCGACGGCCGCCTGGAGTCGCACCGGCTGGGCTGCCTACGGGTGTCCACGCTGGAGGCGGACGCGACGCGACTGTCCCGGACAGCGGGCCTGATCGCGCGCTCGCCCGGGGCGGAGGCCCAGGTGGCGGTGGGCGTCCAGGTGTCCGGCCGCGCCGTGCTGACCCAGGACGGCCGCCGGGCCGAGATCGCGGCCGGCGACCTCGTGCTGTACGACACCGCGCGGCCCTACTCGGTCGACTACCCGCAGCGCTTCCGCTCCCACGTGTTCCACCTGCCGCACCGGCTGCTCGGTGTGCCGGAGGCCGAGATCCGGCGGGTGACCGGGCGGGCCGTCAGCTCGCAGGAGAGCCTCGGGGCCGTGCTGCTCCCCTTCCTCGACACCCTCGCCGATGCCGCGCCCAGCTACCCGGCGGCCGTCGGCGACCTGCTGGCCGGCAGCGTCGCCGACCTCTTCCTCACCCTCGTCGCCGAGCTCGCGGGCCGGCCGGCCGCCGAGCCCGACGCCGCGAACACCCACCTCGTCCGGCTGGTCCGCACCCACATCGACCGCCACCTCGGTGATCCCGGGCTGACCCCGCAGAGCATCGCCGACGCCCACCGGATCTCGGTGCGCTATCTGCACCGGCTCTTCGAGAAGGAGGGAGTGACGGTGAGCCGGCTGATCCAGCGGCGCCGGCTGGAGGAGTGCGCCCGGGAGCTCGGGCGGCGCAGCCGCAGTGCACCGACGGTCTCGGCGGTCGCCCAGCGCTGGGGGTTCGTCAACCCCGCGCACTTCAGCCGGGCCTTCCGGGCCGCGTACGGGACGTCCCCGCGCGAGTGGCGGGCGCGACGCACCGAGGGGGCCTGACGGGCCGACGGGGCCTGGCCGCCGACGGGGCCTGCTGTACCGACGGGGCCTGATGCACCGACCGGGCTTGCCGCACCGACGGGCCACCGCGTCGGGGCGTGCGCGTCGGGGCGGCCGTGCGCGGAGGGGCGGATTCCGGTTCGCTCTCGGCACCGTTCGCGGGCCGGCCGCCGCCTAGCGTGGCGAGGTGCCGTCCGGGCGCTCCGGCCCCGCCCGGTACGACCTCCGGGCACGGTGGCAGTCCCCCGGCTCGCCGCCGTGCCCGGAACCGCCGCGGCGGCCACCGCACGCCGCGGCGCCGGGCGTGAGGGCGAGGCGACGACCACCCGCGAAGCCGGCCCGGCCGGCCGCTACGCCAGGAGCGCACCCGTGTCCGACAGCACCACCCCCGACGGCCGGAGCCCGGTCCTCGACGACGGCCTCCAGGAGTTCCTGGCAGCCCGCGCGCGGAGGTCGGACGCGTCCGCGCCGCTGGACCTCTCCTTCCTGGCCGACCCGCACCCGTCGGACGGTCACCAGGACACGGACGTCGCCTGGTTGGCGCTGCCGACCCCGGCCGGCCGGGTCCGGATCCAGGTGGTCCGCCCGGTCGACGCCGCCCGGCCGACCCCGGTCGTGCTCTTCCTGCACGGCCTCGGCTGGGCGCTGGGGGACGCCGACAGCTACCGCCACCTGCTGCGCGAGTTCGCCGTGGGCGCCGACGCCGCCGTGGTCCTCGTCGACTACGGGCGCCCGCCCGCCGCCCGCTTCCCGGTCGCCGTCGAGCAGTGCTACGCCGTCGCCCGCTGGATCGCCGCGCACGGGCACGAGATCGGGCTCGACGGGAGCCGGATCGCCGCCGCCGGCGACTCGGCGGGCGCCAACCTGGTCGCCGCCCTGACCCTGCTGCTGCGCCGGCGCGGCGGCGCCCGGCTGCTCCACCAGGTGCTGCTCTGCCCGGTGACCGACGCGGACTTCGACACCCCGTCCTACCGCGCCTTCGCCGAGGGGTACTTCCTCCACCGGGCGGACATGCGCCGCTTCTGGGACGCCTACCTGCCCGACCCGGCCCACCGCGCGCAGGCCACCGCGGCCCCGCTCCGCGCCGGCCTGGAGGAGCTCGCGGGCCTGCCACCGGCCCTGGTGATCACCGCGGAGGCCGACGTCCTGCGGGACGAGGGCGAGGCCTACGCGGCCCGGCTGCGCCGGGCCGGGGTCCCCGTGGTGGCCACCCGCTACCAGGGCGTCCCGCACGGCTTCGTGCTGCTCGACTCGCACTGCCGCACCGACTCGGCCCGCTCCGCCCTCATCCAGGCCGTGGACACGCTGCACATCGCCCTGCACCGCCACTCCTGGTAGTCGTCGCCCGCCCGCCGGTCGTGGTCGCCCGGCGGCCAGTGGGCATGCGCTGACGGCACAGCCGCGCCCCCGCCCCTCCGTACGGTCGACGAGTCCGCGCACCGACCGAACCACGGAGCCCCGCATGCCCTTCCTGACCGTCGCCGAGGAGAGCGCCGCCCCGGTGCGCCTCTACTACGAGGACCACGGGACGGGCCGCCCGGTGGTCCTGGTGCCCGCCTGGCCGCCTACCACGGGGGAGCGGCCCTGGAGCCCTCCGTCCGCGCCACCGCCGCCTGCGCGGATGCCTGGGGCACCGACCTGCGGCCCGACCTGCCCCGGATCGACGTGCCGGTGCTGGTCCTGCACGGCGACGCCGACCGCACCCTGCCACCGGCCGCGTCGGCCGAACCGCTGGCCGCCCTGCTCGCCGACGCCACCCTGCGGATCGTCCCGGGCGCACCGCACGGCCTGATCTTCACCCACGCCGACGAGGTCAACACCGAACTGGCCGCCTTCCTCGCCTGACCGGTGCGTCCTCGCCCGACCGGCGCCCGCGCGGTGCCGGCGGGGCGGAGTTCCTCCTGCTGTTCTTCCTGGTCTCCCACCGCCCGAGCGGCTGGGATGGGAGGGCGGGGCCGCGTCGCCCCGCGCCCCTCCCCTCACCCCGTGTCAGCACACGGCCGCCCGGGCCCGCCCGGGCTGCCGTCGCAGGAGTACCGATGTCAGTCCTCACCCCCCTCCCGCCCCGGAACGTCCCCTTCGCCGCGAGCATCGCCGGCCACCGGCTCGGCCCGCTGCGGGTCTCCTCGATCGTGGCCGGCCCGTGGCCGGTCGCACACGGCCGCAGCGTGGTGCTGTGCGGCCGGGAGGACCACATCACCCTCGTCCTCCCGCAGCACGGCACGGCCGCGCTGCTGCTGGACGGCCACCGGCTGCGGTTGCGGCCGGGTACGTTCGCGGTCGCCCGGGCCGGCCGCCCGGTCGTCCTGGAGGTGTCGGACGCCTACTCCGGCACGGCGTTCCACTGGCCCCGGGAAGCGGCCGGGGTGGCCGAGGAGGACCTGCTGGAGCTGTCCGGGACGGCGTTCGGGACGGACACCGGGACGGCCGCGCTGGTGGCCGCCTACCTGGGGCGCCTCGCCCGTCCGGTGGTCTCGCTGGACCCGCAGCTGGCCGGCCGGCTCGCCACCACGGCCCTGGACCTGCTCACCGTCCTCGCCCACGAGCACCGCCGGCGGTCGGTCGGCCCGGTGCCCGAGGAGCTGCGCGCCACGATCGCCAGGACGAAGGAGTACATCCTGCGGCGGCTGGGGGATCCCGGTCTCACCCCGGAGACGATCGCGGCCGCCCACCACTTCTCGGTGCGCTACCTCCACAAGCTCTTCCAGCACGAGGGCGTCACCGTGGGCCGCTGGATCCAGCGCCGGCGCCTGGAGATGTGCCGGCGCGACCTGGCCCGCCCGTCGGCCCGCCCGGCCACGGTGGCGGCCGTCGCCGGGCGCTGGGGGTTCGTGAGCACCAGCCACTTCAGCCGGGTCTTCCGCGCCGCCTACGGGGTCACCCCGCGCGACTGGCAAGCGGGCACCCGTGAGGACGCCACCTGGCCCGCCCTCCCGGCCTGACCCGCTGAGCGCGGCTGTCACCAGGGGAGCAGCCGGAGTGCCCGTTGCCCACAGGAACACCAGCAACCGCCGTCCAGGGGCTGGAGATCCCGGGCCTGGAGGCTGCCGAGGTCGCGAGCCGTGGGCCGGCCGGGCGGTGTCCGGAGAGGGACAGCCCGCTCCGGACCGAGGCCCTTCGGGCGGGGGTGAAGGGGGAGCGGTCGACGTCTGGGGCGATGGTGGAGCAAGTGTCCTGAAGAGGCCCATCATTTGCGTGTTCGAATGAATGCGTAGCGTATGGTGGTGGCGAATTCCGGTGTGGTTCGTACCGCACCAGACGTTGACTCTGGGGGGAGATCGCGTTGGCGGACGTCAAGGTTGTTCCGCAGGAGCTGCATGCGTCGGCACAGGTGGCGAAGGGCCTCGCCGAAGAACTCGGCAAACCCGTTCAGGCCGCGCTGACCTCGGCTTCTACGACAGGTGGTCAGCTCGCCGGTTGGTCGATCTGCGGCGGGCTCGGGTAGTTGGGGAGCAGTTGGAGTGCGCCGCTCGCGGCGCTTCAGCAGCGGATCGTGGCCACGGGGACCAATCTGGACGCGAACGCCGACGCCCACA
This sequence comes from Kitasatospora sp. NPDC058218, assembly GCF_042882445.1. Classification (NCBI taxonomy): domain Bacteria; kingdom Bacillati; phylum Actinomycetota; class Actinomycetes; order Kitasatosporales; family Streptomycetaceae; genus Kitasatospora; species Kitasatospora sp. NPDC058218. Next base: position 155,710 of record NZ_JBHVWC010000001.1, read on the forward strand.
GCCACAACGAGCAGGCGGTGACCGGCGCCTGGAGCCAGCAGGGGGCGAAGCAGTGAGCGGCCTCTACGAGCTGTTGGTGAGGTTCGACCCGCAAGGGCTGCGTGACGTGGCGAAGAACTGGAAGGCGCTGGCGCACACCGCGGAGACCGTGGGCTCGCGCCATCGCAACCAGGTGAACGGGCCTCTGCACCAGTACTGGGAGGGCGCCGACGCCCGGGCGGCGTTCCCGTTCATGGCGGGCACCGAGCAGCAACTGGACGTGGTCCGGGTGGAGGCGGAGGCGGTCGCGCTGACGCTGAACACGGTCGCCGACCGGATGTACCAGGCGCGCACGAACCTGACGAACGCGGTGCACCGCGCGCAGGACTGCGGACTGACGGTCTCGGCCGACGGGACGGTCGGCCTTGCGCCGGAGCTCCCGGAGGACCGCAACGACCCGGACGCCCAGGCCGCGCGCCGCAACCTCATGGGCCTCAAGGCCGGGTACCAGACGCGGATCGACCAGGCGCTGAAGGACGCCCGGACGGCGAGCGACCAGGGCAACACCGCCCTCGGGCGCTTGAGCGGGGACATCCTGACCGGCCAACGGGCGAACGGCGCCGTCGCCGAGACGCGCACCGACGCCGCGGACGTGATGAAGGACCTCGGCCTGGTGGAGTCCTACATCCCGGACGGCAAGGACCCGCACAAGAACGCCGAGTGGTGGAAGGGCCTCGCACCAGACCAGCAGGAGACCTACCTCGCCCTGAACGCGGCCAGGATCGGGAACCTGGACGGCCTGCCGGCCACCGTCCGGGACGAGGCCAACCGGCTCGTGCTCGACCAGAAACTCGACGCCCTGCAGGCCGGTACTCCAGCCTCGTTCGGCCTCGACCAGGCGGCGTACGACAAGCGCAAGGCCGCACTGGCCGAGATCAAGAAGAAGCTTGAGGACACCGCCGACGCGAAGGACGAGCAACACCAGATGTTCCTCCTGGGCATCGACCCCGAGGCCTACGGCGGAGACGGGCGCGCCATCGTCTCGACCGGCAACCCGGACAAGGCCACCCACACTTCGGTCTTCGTTCCCGGGACCAACACCGAGCTGCCGGGTGTTCCCGGGCAGATCGACCACATTCGCCGGCTTCAACTCTCGGCTGGCAAGTACACGACGACAGGCGAAACCGTCGCCGTGATCTCCTACCTCGGCTACGACACGCCGGAGAGCATCCCGAAGGCGTCGAACCCCATGCGCGGCCTCGACGCCGCCGACGACATGCGCCGCTTCTCCGACGGGCTCAGGGTGGCGCACGGCGAGCCGAGGACCCATCTCAGCTACATCGCCCACAGTTACGGCAGTTTCGCCGTCGGCGTCGCCGACAGCGAGAAGGGCGGTCTGCAGGCCGACGACATCGTGACTCTCGGCAGCCCGGGCATGGGCGTTCTGAACGCGGACCAGCTGACAGTCAATCCGGACCACCTCTGGGTCGGGGAAGCCACCGACGACCCCACCCGCCTGGTCGGCGGGTTCTCCCTGGGCCCCAGCCCGCACATCGTGGGATTCGGAGGGCACAACATCAACATCGACACCTCGGGGCACGGCGGCTACTGGCAGGACGGCTCGCAGAGCGTGATCAACCAGGGCAGGATCATCGCCGGCCAGAAACCCAGCACGACCCCCAAGGAAGACCCGTTCTGGGGCTCGATCCCCCACTGAGCCCCCGCCTGGGAGAACCCATGACCCGCCCGCCCACCCGCCCATCCGCCACGGCACTGAAGTACCTCGTGGCGGCGACCCTGACAGTCTCAAGTCTTGGAGCCTGCATGGCGAACCCCAGCTCGGGCAAGGACGCCCCCCTGCCGGTCAAGTCCCGCGACGACGCACTCGCCTGGGCGCGACAGATCACCGAGCACCTGGCCCAGACCGCCGGAATCCAGATCAACGCCGAACCGGCTGCCCGGCTCTTCACCCCCTGCGTCGGACGAAACGGAGAATCCGCGCCCGACGACCGCTACATCCTCGACTACGCAGTCCACAGCGACGTCCCCAACACCCAGCACAACGACGTGGTCCGCGAGGTCAGGGACCTCCTCACGAAGGAAGGGCTGAAGATCTCCGACTACCAGGAGACGCCCGCCACCCAGCCGAACTCGATCGTCACCGCACGCCATCCCGAGAGCCGGTACGTCGTCGACGTCTCCAGCACCGCCGGGGACAACCGCATGGTCCTGGGCGTCACCACCCCCTGCCTGAAACCCCCCACCGGACCGGTCGCACCCGCCTCGAACTCGTGAGGGATCGCTCCCAACACGCTTTCCAATTCTCCCGAACGCTGTCCGCCAGCGTTCATACCAGTCCTGACCTGCGGCGGGGCGAACCGCAGAGCAGCGGCTGGACGGGGGTGAACGAGACCAAAGTCGGACTTCTCCGCTCTCCGTGATGGCAAGCCCGCCATAGGCGTCGATGATCAGTGCCGGCACGGGGCCTCGCTCGCCCACCAGCAAGGCGGGCTCGACCTCGAAGAAGATCTTATTGGGGTTGGGGGCGGTCGAGGTCTCGTATGCCGCCGAGCCGCCACACCTTGGGTGGACCAGGGCGGGCCACTTGATCCTCTTCTCGTGGTTGAGAATACTGACGAGATTGGCGGGGCTATTGCGACCAATGGGCTCGCCGCAGCTTCGGCAACTCTCCAGCTTCGTCGAGAGGCGCCGCAAAATCGCCTGCAGATCTACGCCTTTAAATGCGTCTCGTACAGGCTGGTAGGCGTGAATCTTGCGAGGCATGGCTCTCCCTATTCCGGTCCTGCTGGGGTGCCGGTCGTCGGCGTTGGCGGCGAACCAGCGTGGTGCAATGCTCGGCGCGTCGCCGCTCTGCGAGTCATAACCAGGTCTAAGGTCGGCGCAGCGGCCGGCGGAGGGTCGCAGGATGAGACGAGGCCGCCCGGCTGGCCAGGTTGTCATCCCGGGTGCAGGGCGCCCACTCCGCCTTACGTTCCTCGTTCTCAGCACCGATGCGCTGACAGGGATTCTCCTTTTGCTGGCCGGGCAGCACGAAGGATTCGTCATGTCCCACTCCACCGCGCGCGTGCGGGGAATCCAGCGCAGCGCCTTCACCGGCGAGCACCCCATCACGGCCCGCACGGGTCTGGGCCGCGGCTCGATCGGCCTGGACGAGTGCAGTCCTGCTCAGGCACATCTACGCGCGCTGTTGGCGTTCGGCTGGTTCAACCAGGGCATTCTTGCCGCACCGGGTTTTGACTGGTGGCTCGGGTCCACCCTCAACTACGGCACCGTGATTTCTCCTCGGTACGACCACCTCGTCCTCATCGTGTCTGCGGCCCCCAACGTCGCGGACCAGCTCGCAGCCAGCCCGTCGTGGTCCGGAATCCCTGGCTTGCGGTTGGAACGCACTGTGGGATGGAAGACCGTCCTGCTGCGGCACCTGCCTACTGGGGCCAGTTTGGAAATCACCGAGCTGAGTCAACCCAAAGCCCCTCGGCAGACAGGTGATGTGTTGCGCCTCCAGCGACTGCGCTCGGTGGAGCAACCGGTCACGCGCGAAGAGCAGGACAAGCTGGACACTCTCCCGCAGATGACTGTGGCGGCACGACGGCTGCTGGCCGCTGTCGCCATCCGCTCTACACTTCGTGACCCGGAAGGCAGCTGGCACGTGCACTGGTGCCACAACACCCTGAAGCGTCCTCGTGGGCGCAACGATCGGGCAGAACGACGGTTGTGGGGTAGTGGCAACCTATGGTGCCTGGAGTGGATGTCCTACCCGTACCCGTCCGACCTCATCGCGGCAATGAGCCACCCCGTGGCCGGACTCGCAGGCATCGACATCCAACAGGACGGTTCCTCCTGGGTATTGACCTACGAAGGCGCACAACTCCGCCTTTACGACAGGGAAGCACCGCTGTGGTGACCTCGTCGGTCTCGGCGACAACGCAGGACGAGGCGACGCCCTTTCGATGAAGCCGCAGGAAAGCTCGACATGTCCTGCTGGCCATGGGTCGTCGGTGTCCCAGGGGTGGTGAAGGCGCTCGTCGTTGTCGTGGGGGCTGACGATGGTGATGAGGGGCATGGAGCCGGCCGCCATGGAGGTCTTGGCCCGGCCGGGCATCGCCGCACTCGGGGGCGACGATGCCGGAGGTCAGGTAGCCGGGCTCGGTGTCGAAGGTGCCGTGGGCGATGACGCCGCCGGGGACGGTGCCGTCGGCGGTCATCAGGTCCAGGCACTCGCGCAGGTGGTCGAGCGTGGTCGGGTTCCACGGCACGGTGAGGGTCACGGCTACTCCTGGTTGATCGTCAGGTCGGCACCGAGCGCGGCCAACTTCGGCAGGAGGCTGCCGTATCCGCGCCGCAGGTGGTACATCCCTCGGATCGTAGAGGTGCCCTCGGCCGCCAGGGCGGCGATCACGAGGGCGGTTGCCGCCCGGATGTCCTCGCCGGCCACGTCGGCGGCGGCAAGCGCGGACCGGCCCCGGACGGTGATCACCGATCCGCTCGCGTTGACGGTGGCGCCGAACGCGGCGAGGGCGGGCAGGTGGGTGTCGCGCTGGGTGTAGACCGTCCGCCCGGTCCTCGACCTCCCGGTCGAGCAGCGGAACTTCGGCATCGTCAGCAGTGCTCAGCGCGTCCACGCCGCGCTGAGCGCCGATGGCCGTCGCAACGGCATCGTGGGCGCCAACCTGCGTCAGGAGATCGAGGCCTTCACCGCCACGCCGACCTCGGTCCTCGCCCGGTGACCCACGGATAGGCTTCGCAGCCACGACCCCAGTCCACCCTTCCGGCCCCCGCCTGGCCCTGCGCGAGGTCGAACCCGACGACACCGACGCCCTCCTGGCCATCTACGGCGACCCCGAAGCCACCCGGCACCTCAGCTTCGAACCCCGTACCCTCGACCAAGTCCGGGCCATCACCACGCGCTCCATCGCCTCCGCGAACTCCACCCCGCGAACCGAGTACTGCCTCGCCATCACCCGGCTCGGCGAGCACCAGCTGATCGGCTACGCACGTCTGGCCACCGAGCCGCAGCAGGCCGCCACCATCGGCTTCGCCCTCCACTCGGCCGAGTGGGGCAAGGGCCTCGGCACGGAGACCGTCCACCTGCTGTGTGCCCTCGGCTTCAACGTCCTCGGCCTGCACCGCATCTGGGCAGCCCGCTCACCCCTCAACGAGGCATCCGCGCGCACCCTGCTGCGAGCCGGAATGACCGAGGACGGGCGGATCCGCGACCACGTTTTCGTCCACGGGGCCTGGCGCGACTCGATCACCTACTCGATCCTGGAGCAGGAGTGGTCGCCGAACGGCGTGCTGGGGGTCGCCGCCGATCACGAGGGCTGAGTTTCCGGGGATCTGTTCCTACGGGCCTGGCAGCGCAGCGCCTCCGCGACCTCCCCGCTGGCGCTTGGCCGACCACGTGTTGCAACGCCCCCTGGAAACCGCCGCCGGGGCAGGGCCTCCGCCATGGCTGGTCAGCCATGGCGGAGGGTAGAGATTCGAACACGTGCGGGATTGCTCCCAACACGCTTTCCAAGAGAGCGCGCTTGGCCTGCTGGCCCGGGCCGAGACCCGTACGGGGGTCCAGGGGCCCAGGTCAGTCCGCGCTGCCCACCAGGGTGGCTTCGAGCGCGTTGGCCGCCTCCAGCCGGGCCGGGTCGCCGGCGGCCTCGGCGAAGGTCCTGGCCTCGCGGGCGGCTTCGAGGGCGCGTGCGTGCTCGCCGAGCCTGGCCAGGGCCTGCGCCTGGCCGAGGGCGGTGATGGCCTGGAGCAGGGGGACACCGACCCGGGCGGCCACGGTGCGGGCTTCGGCGTAGGTGCGCTCGGCCTCCTGCGCGCGGCCGAGCGCCAGTAGCGACTGCCCCTGCTGGGAGAGCGCGTTGGTCCGGGTGAAGTCGCCGATGTGGGCGGCGGGCGCGGAGGCCGGGTCGGCGAGCAGGCCGAGGATGGCGTCGGTGGTGGCCACCGCGTCGGCGTAGTCGCCGCTGCCGGCCTGGGCGGAGGCCAGGGCCAGCAGGGCCTGCGGCCGCCCTTCGCGGTCGCCCGCCGCGGCGAACAGCTCGGCCGAGCGTCGGGCCCGGGAGACGGCTTCCCCGGACTCGCCCAGCCGGATGGCCGCGGCCGCCGCGTAGAAGTGCGCCCACGCCTCCTGGGTGGCGTCCCCGCCCCGGCGGGCGAGTTCGGCCGCCTGCTCCGCGATGGCGGAGGACTCGCGGGGCTGGTGCGAGCAGTAGTGCACCGCCCAGGCCAGGTAGTTGGCGTGGGTGGCCGCGAGGACGTCGTCGCCCAGCGCGTGCGCCGCCGTGCGGGACAGCCCGAAAACGGTGGGCCAGTGGCCCCAGTTGGTCCAGCGGTCGGAGAACCAGTGCATGGACTCCGCGGTCCGCACCACCTCGTCGTGGCGGCCGGCCGCGGCCGCGACGCGCAGCGCGGCCAGCCAGTTGGCGCTCTCGACCTCCAGCCAGGCCTGCGCGGCCCGGGCCGAGCCGAACCCGGCCGGCGCGGTCGCGCGGTCGGCCGGTGACGGGCCGGGTTGGAACCACTGACCGGCCGCCGCCGCGGTGTCGAGCAGCCAGCGGTGCAGCGCAGCCTCGGCGGCGGCGACCTCCTGCGGGTTCTCCTCCTCCTGGAGCCGCTCGCGCGCGTAGAGCCGCAGCAGGTCGTGGAAGAGCAGCCGGTCGCCAACGGTGTGGCCGAGCAGGCCCAGGTCGAGGAGCTCGTCGAGCATCTCCTCGACCACGTCCGGCCGCAGACCGGTGAGGGCGGCGCCCGCCCCCGTGTCGAAGTCCGCACCCGGGACGAGCGCCAGTCGGCGGAAGAGGCGGCGCACCGGCTCGGAGAGCTGTTCGTAGGAGAGCCGGAACGCCGAGCGGATGCGCAGATCCCCGGCGGTCAGGCGCTGCAGGCGCAGATCCTCGTCCCCGAGCCGCTCGGCGAGGCCGTCCGCGCTCCAGGCGGGCCGGCTGAGCAGCCGGTTCCCCGCGATGCGCAGCGCCAGTGGCAGGTGCCCGCACAGCTCGGCGATCCGCGCCAGCGCCGCCGGTTCGGACCCGTCCGTGCCGGTCGGCCCGCCCGCACCGGCCGCCTCGTCCTCGCGCTGCGCGAGGATCGCGCCGAGCAGCGCGGTGGCGGCGCCGACGGGCAGCGGCGCCAGGACGAGCCGCCGCGCGTGCTCGATCCCGGCGAGCGTGCGGCGGCTGGTCACCCAGACCCGGCCCTGACCCGGGCCCGGCAACAGGGCACGCACCTGGGCCTCGTGGGCGGCGTTGTCGAGGACGACGAGGGCCTGCCGCTCGCGCATCAGCCGGCGGTAGAGCCCGCGGCGCTCGTCGGTCTCGCCCGGCAGGTCGCGCTCGCGGACGCCCAGGGCCCGCAGCAGGCGGCCCAGGGCGTCGTGCGGGGCGACCGGTTCGGTGTCCAGGCCGCGCAGGTCGACGAAGAAGCAGCCGTCCGCGAACCGGTCGGCCAGCCGTGCCCCGGTGTGCACCACGAGTGCGGTCTTGCCCAGCCCGGGCGCGCCGGAGACGATCGAGACCGGTGGACCGGCCGGGGCGCCGGCAGTCCGGGCGAGCCAGCCGGTCTCGGCCTCGCGGCCGGTGAAGTCGGGTACTGCGGGCGGCAGGTCGCAGAGGCCGGGCGCCTCGGTGGCCGAATGCCGCCGCCGGCCCGCGCGGGCCGCGTCCAGCAGCGCCTCGGTGTCGGCCGGGCCGAGCCCGAGGGCGGTGGCGAGGGCCTGGACGGTCCGGGCCTGCGGGCCGCGACTGTGGCCGCGCTCCATGTCGCCGATGGCGCGGCCGCTGACCCCCGAACCCTCCGCCAGCTCCTCCAGGGTCAACCCGGCGTCGTGGCGGTGCGCGCGCAGCAGCGGCCCCAGGGCCGGAGGCTCCGGCTGGCTCATCTGACCCCCCGATAGGTGAGGAATCATCATACCGGTGGACGGCTCTGACCTGCGACGACCTGTGATGACCTGCTGCTTCCGGCCACTGGTCAGGCGGTGCCCCGCCCGGCTGCCACCCCGCGCCGCCGGAGTCGGGAGCGCCACCCCGCGCCGCCGGCCCGGGGGGCCGCGGGCGGGGCGGCGACCGGGGCCGGGCCGCGGCGCCGGGGCGGTCAGCCGACGGCGGCTCCGGCGGCCTCCGGGAGGAAGCCCGGCACGCGGGTGCCCAGCCCGCGCTCCCGTGCCTGCCGGTGGACGAGGCCGGCGAGGGCGAGGTCGAGCGCGCCGAGGCCGAACGGCGAGAAGACGGTGACGCCGTCCTCGGGCCGCCGGAAGGGCTCGTCGGCGCGGAGCACGGCGCCGAGCGAGGTGGTGATGAACTCCCGGTTGCCGACGCGCTGTTCGGCGAGGTGCAGGGAGGTCCCCTCGCGGCACACGTGGTCGGCGTCGTCGACCACGTTGACGGCGCCCAGGATGCTCTCGACGGTCAGGTCGCGCAGCGACACGTGCAGCACCAGGGTGCCGGGCCGGCAGGCCTCGGTGGTCAGGTGCGGGGTGGCGGCGGTGGTGGCCAGGCAGACCAGCCGGTGGGCGGCGAGCGCCGCCTCGGCGGTGTCGGCGACGGCGGTCTTGAGCTCGGGCCAGCGGGCCGCGCAGCGGTCGGCGAAGGCCTCCGCGCGGGAGCGGTCGAGGTCGAACACGGTGACGGCGCCCAGGTCGGGGAGGACGGCCCGGAGGAAGTTCAGGATCTCGAAGCCGATGACGCCGCAGCCGATCAGGGTGACGCCGGTCTCGGGGGTCTCGGAGCCCAGGACGGACGCGGCGAGCGCGGCGCTCGCCGCGGTGCGCCGCGCCGAGATCACCGAGCCCTCCAGCAGGGCTTCCGGGTGCCCGGTGGCCATGGAGTTGAGGATCACCGCGGCGGAGGCGCGTTCCAGGCCGGCGGCGGTGTTGCCGGGGAAGGACGAGATCCACTTGATGCCCGCCACCGGGACGTCCTCGCCGAGGTAGGCGGGCAGTCCGATGATCCGGTTGCGCGGCTCGTCGGGAAAGCGGAGGAACACCGAGTGCGGCAGGGCCGTGCGGCCCCGGTCGTGCAGGACGTAGGCGCGGCGGACGGCCGCGACGACCTCGCTCTCGGCACCGTCGAGGACCTGCCGGACCTCCCCGGCTCCCAGGATCAGCATGGTGCCACCTTCATCGAGTACTCCTTGTCCTTCCACAGGTGGGACACGTCGCCGAAGTGGCGGGCGACCCATTCGTCGTCGTAGATCGTGTCGAGGTAGCGCTCGCCGCGGTCGGGCAGGACGACGGCGCAGCGCGAGCCCGCGGGGATGCGGTCGGCCATCAGGTCGAGCGCCGCCACCAGCGCGCCGGACGAGCCGCCGGCCAGCACGGCCTCCCGGGCGGCGAGCCGCCGGCAGCCGACCACGCAGTCGAGGTCCGTCACGTGGACGACCTCGTCGGCGAGCCCGTCGCGGTAGAGCGCGGGCCGGACGGCCGCGCCGTGGCCGGGAATCAGCCGGGAGGTCGGGACGCCGCCGAAGATGGCGCTGCCCCTGGCGTCCACCGCGACGACGGTCACCGGCAGGCGCAGGTCGCGGACCAGTTCCGCGCAGCCGCGCAGGGTGCCGCACGAGCTCGTCGCGCAGAACAGGTAGTCGATCCCGCCGGGTACCGCGTCCAGGATCTCGCGCATCGTCCGTCGGTGCGCCTGCGGGTTCAGCGGGTTGGCGTACTGGTTGGGCCAGTAGGCGCCGGGGATGCGGGCGGTCAGTTCGCTGATCCGGCGGATCCGGACGGGCAGGTACTCGCCGGTCACCGGGTCGGTGTCGCGGACCACCTCGACCTCGGCGCCGAGCGCCCGCATGATGGCGATGTTCTGCCGGTTGGTGCGCGGGTCCACCACGCAGATGAACCGGAGGCCGTAGTAGGAGCAGACCTGGGCGAGCCCGATCCCGAGGTTGCCGGAGCTGGATTCGACGACCACCGAGCGGCCGGGCACCAGCGCGCCGGTGCGGATCCGCTCGCGGAGCATCTCCAGCGCCGACCTGTCCTTCATGCTGCCGCCGGGGTTGAAGGCCTCCAGCTTGGCGTAGGTGGTGAAGTGCCGGCCCGGGGCGAGCTTGGCGAGTTCGACCAGCGGGGTGCCGCCGATCGTGCCGAGTACGCCGGTCGGCCGGTCGTCAGGTCCCGGCATGATGGCCTCGCCCCGTCGGATCGGGGCGCGGCCCGAGCATGGTGCGGAACACGCTAGTTCCTCCTGTCAGCACTGGATCGAGGGGTTGTCCGGCGGCCGCCGGTCGGCTCGGGGGAGCGGCCCTGGGGTGGCAGGGGCGGCCGGGGGAGCAGTGGGAGCAGTGGGAGCGGGGGAGTCGGGGACGCCGTCGGGCTCACGGCGTCGCCGGGTCGGGCACGGTGCGTACCGTGCGGGCGACCGAGGCGGCGACGGCGAGCAGCACCATCCAGCCCGCCAGGGCCACCGCGGCGGTCCGCGCGCCGGCCGAGTCGAGCAGCAGGCCGCCGAGCAGCGAGCCGATCGGCAGAGCCCCGTTGGACAGCGTGCTCATCGCCGCGAGCACCCGCCCGCGCAGCCGGTCGGGCGTGATGCCCAGCTGGTAGCTGCCGAGCGCCACGTTCCACAGCGGCCCGACGAACCACATCGCCGCGTAGGCGGCGGCGAGCGTGAGCGGGTCGCGGCTGAGGGCGATCACGACCATCAGGACGGCCCAGGCCCAGTTCGCCGCGATCACCAGGGCGGTGAGCCCCAGGCGGCGGGCGAACCACGGTGCGGCCAGCGAGCCGAGCAGGCCGCCGGCGCCGGCGACCCCGACCATCAGGCCCACTCCGGCAGAGGAGGCGCCGACGTCGGTGGCCAGCACGATGGCGACCAGGAACAGGGCCCGGAACATCAGGTTGCTGCCGGCCACCAGCAGGGTCGTGGTGCGCAGGAAGGGGTGCTTCCAGAGCCACCGCAGCCCCTCGCGGACCTGCTCGCCCATGGTGCCGGTGCCGGTGGACCGCTCGGCCTCGAACTCCTTGCGGATGAACAGCAGGCCCGTCAGCGAGACCAGGTAGGTCAGCGCGTCGGCCACGAAGGGCACGGCCCGGCCGAGGCCGAACAGGAGGCCGCCGAGCGGGGTGCCGAGCATCACCGCGCCCCGCCCGCGCGCCTCGTTGCGGGACAGGGCCAGCGAGAGCTGGCTCGGCGCCACCACGTTGGGGACGGCCGCGTGCGCGGCGAGCCCGTGGAAGACGGTGAGCGCGCCCTCCGCGAAGCCCACCGCCAGCACCAGCGGGAGGCTGAGCACGTCGAGCGCCGACGAGACGGCGATGACCGCCGCGCCGAGCGCGCGCAGCGCGTCGCACCAGATCATCAGCCGCCGCCGCGGCCAGCGGTCCACCAGGGCGCCGGCCGGCAGTTGCAGCAGCAGGGCCGGCAGCAGCGCGACGAAGCCGGCCAGTCCGGCGTCGAAGGGCGAGCCGGTGAGGGCCAGGACCAGCAGGGGGTAGGCGATGGTGGTCGCCGTCGAGCCGAGCAGGGAGACGGCCGAGCCGCCCCACAGCAGCAGGAAGTCGCGGTTGCGGTGCAGCGGGACCACCGGCTCGGCGGTCGGGGCGGTCGGGTCCGGCGGGTCCGGCAGGTCGGGCGGGTCCGGCGGCCGCGCCTGGGCGTCCGCCGGTGCCCGCGTGTCGGGGCTGGTCATCTCTCACACACCTCGCGGGGCCCGGCCCGGCCGCTAGCCGGCCGCCCGCTCCATCTGGCGGCGCAGACTGAGCGGTCGCATGTCGGTCCAGACCGTGCCGATGTGCGTCAGGCAGTCGGCCCTGGTGCCCTCGGTGCCCTCCGCGTACCAGCCGAGCGGGAGCTCCCGGTCGGCGGGCCAGACGGAGTACTGCTCCTCGTCGTTGAGGACGACGCGGTAGGTGCGGTCGTCGGTCTCTTCCTCGGCCACGGCGGGCCTCCCTCGGGTGAACTGCCGCGTCACGAACCTCACGTGACCGGTGGCGGCGCCAGCGAGCCTGCCGCACCCGCCGGGCCCGGCTGCAGAGAAGGAGGCGCAGTCACCGCGACGCCAAGGCTGCCGGTGTGACTGCCGGTTGTTCTCTCGAAGGGGCCCCGCCCGGGCGACGACGCTGAGGCGCATGACTGCGAACCCCTCCATCCGGCCCGCACCGACGGACCGAGCCCGGGAGAACGGCGCGGGCTCCGTCCTCCCCCTGACGGTGCCGGCCGACACTCCCGGCACGCCCCTGGCCGAGTACCTCGCGGCCGCCCGACCGTTCGTCCGCGGCCGGCTGCTCGAACACGGCGCGGTCCTGCTGCGCGGGTTCGACGTCGGCGGCGTGGACGGGTTCGAGGCGGCGGTGCGGGCGGTGTCCGGATCCCCGCTGGCCTACGCCGAGCGGTCCTCGCCGCGCAGCACCATCAAGGGGAAGGTGTACACCTCGACCGACTACCCGCCGAACGAGGAGATCTTCCTCCACAACGAGAACTCCTACCAGGCCGACTGGCCGCTGACCCTCTTCTTCCACTGCGTCGAGCCGCCGGAGACGCTCGGCGCCACCCCGCTCGCCGACACCCGCCGCGTCCACGCGGCGATCGACCCCGCCGTCCGCGAGGAGTTCGCGGCCCGCGGCTGGATGGTGGTGCGCAACTTCTCGGACGGCTTCGGCGTGCCGTGGCAGCAGGCCTTCAACACCGCGGACCGCGCCGAGGTCGAGGCCTACTGCGCCCGCAACGGCGTCGTCACCGAGTGGACCGCGGACGGCCTGCGCACCCGCGCCCGCCGCAAGGCGGTGCACCGCCACCCGGTGACCGGGGAGACGGTGTGGTTCAACCACCTCGCGTTCTTCCACGTCACCACACTGGGCGAGGAGGTGAGCGCCGCGCTGCGGGAGATGTACGCCGAGGACCAGCTGCCGACCAACACCTACTACGGCGACGGCCGGCCGGTGCCGGACGACGTCGTCGAGCACCTGCGCGCCTGCTACCGCGCCGAGTCGCGGCGCTTCGACTGGCAGCGGGACGACGTCCTGCTCGTGGACAACATGCTGTCGGCGCACGCCCGCGAGCCGTTCACCGGTCCGCGCCGGATCGCCGTGGCCATGGCCGAGCCCCACTCGTCCCTCGTGACCCCCGACTCGCTCCTGGAGACGTCCGATGCCCACCGGTGACAGCGGCCACCCGCTCTCGTTCGCCCAGGAGCAGTTGTGGTTCCTGGACCAGCTCCGCTCCGGCGCCTCCACCGAGTACCTGATGTGCGAGGCGTTCCGGATCCGCGGCCCGCTCGACCTGCCGGTGCTGGAGGCCGCGTTCACCGAGATCGCGGCCCGGCACGAGGTGCTGCGCTCGCGCTACGGCACCGAGGGCAGCACCGGGGTGCAGTACATCGACGAGCCCGGCCCGGTGCCGCTCGCCGTGGTCGACCTGACCGGGCCGGCGGCGGCCGACCGCGAGGCGCGGCTGCGCGAGCTGCACGCCGCCGAGCTGCGCACCCCGATCGACCTGCGCACCCGGGCGCCCTGGCGGCTGACCCTGGCGCGGCTCGCCGAGGAGGAGGCCGTCCTGCTGGTGACGGTCCATCACATCGCCTTCGACGGCTGGTCCTGGGGCCTCCTGGCGCGCGAGCTGCACGAGCTCTGCGAGGCCTTCGCGGCCGGCCGGCCGTCGCCGCTGGAGCCCGTCCCGGTGCAGTACGCCGACTTCGCGCAGTGGCAGCGCGACACCTGGGCCGCCACCCCCGAGCGGGAGGAGCAGCGGCGCGGCTACTGGCGGCAGCGGCTGGCGGGCCTGGAGCCGCTGGAGCTGCCCACCGACCGCCGGCGCCCGGCCCGCTGGGACCCGGCCGGGGACAGCGTCCCGTTCACCGTGCCCGCGGAGCTGGCGCAGCGGCTGGCGGCGCTCGGCCGGGAGGGCGGCGCGACGACGTTCATGGTGCACCTGACCGCGTTCCAGCTGCTGCTGGCCCGCTGGTCCGGCCGGTCCGACGTGGCCGTCGGCGTGTCGGTCTCCGACCGCGACGAGGTCGCCCTGGAGCCGTTGATCGGCATGTTCCTCAACACCGTGGTGCTGCGCGGTGACCTGTCCGGCCCCGGGTCCTTCCTCGACCTGCTGGCGCGGGTCCGCGAGACCACCCTGGAGGCCTACGAGCACCAGGACGTCCCCTTCGGCTGGGTGGTGGCCGACCTCGCCCCCGAGCGCGACCTCTCCCGCAACCCGGTGTTCCAGGTCGGCTTCGCGCTGCACAACGCCGAGCGCCGCCCGCTGCGGCTGCCCGGACTCGACGTCGCCAAGGTCGAGGCGGCGACCGAGCACTCCGCCTTCGACCTCTCGCTGCACCTGTCCGAGCTCCCCGACGGCTCGCTCGCGGCCCGGCTCATCTACCCCACCGCGCTGTTCGACCGGGCCCGGATCGAGCGGATGGCGGCGAGCCTGCTGCGGCTGCTCGCGGGCATCGCCGACCGTCCGGCCGCCCCCGCGTACGCGCTGGAGACCGTCCCCGACGCGGAGCTGGCGGCGTTCGCCCGCTGGAACCGCACCGAGACCGAGCGCCCGCGGCAGTCGTTGGCCGAACTGTTCTTCGCGCAGGCCCTGGCCACCCCGGACGCGGTCGCCGTGGTGTCCGGCTCGCAGGAGACCGACTACGCCGGGCTCGCCGAGAAGGTCCGGCGGCTCGCCGGCCTGCTGCGCTCGCGCGGCGTCGGCCGGGAGAGCGCCGTCGGCGTCGCGCTGCACCGCGGCACCGACCTGGTCACCACCCTCCTCGCGGTGCTGACCGCGGGCGGGGTCTACGTCCCGCTGGCCCCGGAGCAGCCCGCCGACCGGCTGGCCCACCTGGTCGCCGACGCCGGGGTGAGCCTGCTGGTCACCGAGGACGCCCTGCTCGGACGGCTGCCGGAGCACCCGAACACGCTCGTGCTCGACGCCGCCGGCGGCCACGGCGAGGCGCCGGCCCTCGAACCCTCGGGCGTGGCCGGCACCGAGGCCGCGTACGTGATGTACACCTCCGGCTCCACCGGCCGGCCCAAGGGCGTGATCGTCCCGGAGGCCGCGATCCGCAACCGGGTGCTCTGGTCCGTGGAGCGCTACGGCCTGGGCCCCGGTGACCGGGTGCTGCAGAAGACCACCATCGGCTTCGACGCCGCCGTGTGGGAGTTCCTCTCCCCGCTGGTCTGCGGCGCCGCGGTGGTGAGCGGCCCGCAGGACGCCCACCGCGACCCGGCGGTGATGGCCCGCGCCGTCGCCGAGCACCGCGTCACCGTGCTCCAGGGCGTGCCCTCGATGCTGCGCCTGCTGCTGGACGAACCGGCGCTGGCCGACTGCGACGCGCTGCGCGTGGTCTGCTCGGCGGGCGAGCCGCTGCCCGCCGAACTCTGCGCCCGCCTGCGCGGGATCGTCGACGTCGAGGTGGTCAACACCTACGGCCCGACCGAGTGCGCCATCGACTCCACCGCCTGGCCGTGGGATCCGGCCGAGCCCGGGGACCAGGTGCCGATCGGCCTGCCGCTGCCCAATGTGCGCACCTACGTGGTGGACGCCGAGGACCGGCTGGTGCCGGTCGGCGTGGTCGGCGAGCTGTGCGTCGGCGGCATCGGGCTGGCCCGCGGGTACGCCGGCCGCGGCGACCTCACCGCCGACCGCTTCGTCCCCGACCCCTTCGCGACGGTACCCGGTGCCCGCCGCTACCGCACCGGCGACCTGGTCCGGCGTCGCGCCGACGGTGCACTGGAGTACGTCGGCCGCGTCGACGACCAGGTCAAGATCGGCGGCGTGCGGATCGAGCCCGGCGAGATCGAGGCGCTGCTGGGCGCCCACCCGTCGGTGGCCGCCGCCGTGGTCGCCGCCCACCGCTCCGGCACCGGCGACACCCGGCTGACCGCCTACGTGGTGGCCGCCGCCGGGGCGCGGATCGAGCCGGAGGCGCTGCGCGCCCACCTGGCCGCCGCACTGCCGGAGGCCATGGTGCCGTCCGCCGTCGTCGAGCTCGACGAGCTGCCGCTCACGCCCAACGGCAAGGTGGACCGCCGCCGGCTGCCCGCCGCCGCCGAGCCGCAGCACCCGGCCGAGACGGCCTGGGAGGCCCCGCGCACCCCGGCCGAGGAGACCGTCGCCGCGCTGATGGCGGAGGTCCTGGACGTCGAACGGGTCGGCGCGCAGGACGACTTCTTCCTGCTCGGCGGGTACTCGCTGCTCGCCATCAAGCTCGTGCTGCGGCTGCGGCGCGCCTTCGGGGTGGAGCTGACCGTCGGCGAGCTGTTCCACGCCCCGACCGTCGCCGGGCTGGCCGCCCGGATCGCCGGCGCCGCCGACACCGGCCCGCAGAGCGCGGCGGACGCCGTCCGCCCGGTGGGCCGGGGCGGCCCGCTGCCGCTCTCCTTCGGCCAGCAGCGGATGTGGTTCCTCGACCGGCTGGAGCCCGGGAGTCACGAGTACGTCGTCCCGCTGGCGCTGCGGCTGACCGGTCCGCTCGACACCGGGGCGCTGCGCGGCGCGCTGGACGCGCTCTCCGCCCGGCACGAGGTGCTGCGCACCCGGTACCGCGACGAGGGCGGCGATCCCGTCCAGGTCGTCGACCCCGCCGGGCCGGTCGACTTCACCCTCACCGACCTGACCGACCAGGCCGACCCGGCGCAGGGGGCCCGCGCCCTGGTCGACGAGCTGGCCCGCCGCCCGTTCGACCTCGCGCACGGCCACCCGCTGCGGGCGACCCTGATCCGCACCGCCCCCGAGGACCACCTGCTCGTCCTGACCCTGCACCACATCGCCTTCGACGCCTGGTCGACCAACGTCTACCTGCGCGAACTTGACCTCGCCTACCGCTCGTTCACCGACGGCGGCCCCGCACTGCCGGCCCCCGAGCCGGTCCAGTACGCGGACTTCGCCCACTGGCAGCGCGAGCAGCAGGACGCCGGCCGGCTGGACCACCAACTCGCCTACTGGCGCGACCGCCTGGGCGGCCTGACACCCGTCGAGCTGCCCACCGACCGGGTCCGCTCGGCCGTACGCGACTCCCGCGGCGGCAACGTGGTCGTCGAGGTGGCACCCGAGGTCGGCCGGGCGGTCACCGAGCTGGCCGGCCGGCACGGCGCGACTCCGTTCATGGTGCTGCTCGCGGTGTTCCAGGTGATGCTGCACCGCTACACCGGTCTCGACGACCTCGCGGTCGGCACCCCCGTCGCCGGGCGGACCCGCCAGGAGACCGAGGACCTGGTCGGCTTCTTCACCAACAACCTGGTGATCCGCAACGACCTCGGCGGCAACCCGGCCTTCACCGACCTGCTGGACCACGTCCGCGGCTCGGTGCTCGACGCCTTCGCCCACCAGGACGTGCCGTTCGAGCACCTGGTCGACGCGCTGCGGCCGGAGCGGGACCTCTCCCGCAACCCGCTCTTCCAGGTCATGTTCGAGCACCAGCACCTGGCCGGGGTCCCCGACCGGCTCGGCGCCGTCACCGTGGAACCGGTCCGGGCCGGCCTGGAGATCGCCAAGTTCGACCTCACCGTGACCGTCAAGGAGCGCGGCGGCCGGATGTACTGCTGGTTCGAGTACGCGAGCGCGCTCTTCGACCGGGCGACCGTCGAACGGATGGCGGGCCACTACCTGACCCTGATCGGCAGCGCCGCCGCCGCCCCCGGCGCGCGGATCGGCGACCTCGGCATGCTCACCGACACCGAGCGGCACACCGTCCTCACCCGCTGGGCCGACCCGGCGGGCGACCGGACCGCCGCGCTCGACCCCGTCGAGGAGCACGGGCTCTGCGTGCCCGAGCTCGTCGCCCGGCAGGCCCGGCGGACCCCGGACGCGATCGCCGTGGTCTTCGGCGACCAGCAGCTCAGCTACGCCGAACTCGACGCGCGGGCCGACCGGTTCGCGGCCCGGCTGCGCTCCCTCGGGGTCACCGCGGAGACCGTCGTCGGCTCCCTCCTGGAGCGCGGCGTCGAGGCGGTGGTGGTGCTGCTCGGGGTGCTCAGGTCCGGCGGCTCGTACGTGCCGTTCGACCCGCAGCACCCCGGTGAGCGGCTGGACTTCATGCTCGCCGACGCCGGCCCGGAACTCGTGGTCACCACCGGGGCGTTCGCCGACCGGCTGACCGGCCCCTACCGGGTGGTGCTGGCCGACGGCCCCGACGCCGACCCCGTGGCGGTCGAGCAGGAGCCCGCCCCGATCCGCCCGGAGAACCTCGCCTACGTCATCTACACCTCCGGCTCGACCGGCCGCCCCAAGGGCGTGATGATCGAGCACCGCTCGTACGCCCACCACTGCCGGGTGATCGCCGACCAGTACGGCATCGCGCCCGGCGAGCGGGTGGTGCTGCTCTCCGCGCTCACCTTCGACGTGGCGATGGACCAGATCGCGGCGACCCTGGTGGCCGGCGCCACCGTCGTGGTGGCCGACCCGGTGTTCTGGACCCCGGCCGAGCTGCCCGTCCGGCTCGCCGAGCACGGCGTCACCGTCGTCGAGATCACCCCGTCCTACTACCGGGCCGTCCTGGAATCCCCCGACCTGCACCTGCTGAGCGGGCTGAAGCTGATGAACGTCGGCAGCGACGTGGTCACCGGCCTCGACGCCCGGCGCTGGGCGGAGACCGGCCTGCCAGCCCGCTTCCTGTGCAACTACGGCCCGACCGAGGCCACCGTCACCTGCCTGCTGCACCCGGTCTCCGAGGTGCCGGCGCGGGGGGACGAGGCCTCGGCCCTGCCGCTCGGCCGACCCGTCCCCGGCACCCGCGCGCACATCCTCGACGCCGACCGGCGGCCCGTCCCGGTCGGCGTCCCCGGCGAGCTGTACCTGGGCGGCGTCCGGCTCGCCCGCGGCTACCACCGGCGACCGGAGCTGACCGCGGAGCGGTTCGTGCCCGACCCCTTCGCCGAGGAGCCGGGCCGGCGGCTGTACCGGACCGGCGACCTCGCCCGCCACCGCCCCGACGGCACCATCGAGTTCCTCGGCCGGATCGACCAGCAGGTCAAGGTCCGCGGCCTGCGCATCGAACTCGGCGAGATCGAGGCGGCGCTGGCCCGCCACCCCGCCCTCCAGGAGGCGGTCGTCACCGCCCCGGAGACCGCGCCGGGCGAACGCCGGCTCGCCGCCTACCTGGTGGCGCGGCCCGGCAGCCCGATGCCCGACGTCGCCGAGCTGCGCGGCCACCTGCGCGCGCTGCTCCCCGAGTACATGATCCCCGCGGTCTGGGTGCCGCTCGACGCGCTCCCGCTGACCGCCAGCAAGAAGGTCGACCGCAAGGCCCTGCCCGACGCCTCCGCCGCCCTGACCGGCGGCGCCCGCGAGCACCTGGCCCCGCGCGACCCCGCCGAGGAGGCGGTCGCCGCGATCTGGAGCGAGGTGCTGGGCGTGGAGCGGATCGGAGTCCAGGACGACTTCTTCGCCCTGGGCGGGCACTCGCTGCTCGCCACCCGGGTACTGGCCCGGCTCCGCGAGGCGTTCGCCGTCGAGCTGCCGCTGCGCCTGCTGTTCGAGGCCACCACGGTGGCCCGGCTCACCGAGGCGGTGACCGACGCCGTCGAGGCCGAGATCACCGCGCTCACCGACGAGGAAGTGGCGGGCCTGCTCGCCGAGGAGGGGCACCGATGACCGACACCAAGGACCGCGCACAGCTGCGGCAGGAGCTGCTCCGCCGGCGCCTCGCCGGCCGGGCGGCCGCCGCCCCGGCCGAGGGCATCGGCCGCGCGCCCCGCGGCGCCCCGCTGCCGCTCTCCTTCGCCCAGCGCCGGCTCTGGATCCTCGACCGGCTCCAGCCCGGCTCGACCGAGTACCTGGTGACGGCCTCGCTGCGGCTGCGCGGCCCGCTCGACCGGGCCGCGCTGCGGACCGCGCTCGACGGGATCCTGCACCGCCACGAAGTCCTGCGCACCCGGTACCCGGTGGTCGACGGCGAGCCCGTCCAGGTCGTCGAGGCGCCGGGCGGCGTCCCGCTCGCCGAGGAGGACCTCACCGCCCTGGACCGCAGCGCCGCGGACGCCCGGCTGGCCGACCTGGCCACCGGCGGACGCCGCCCGGTGGACCTCGCCGAGGGCCCGGTGCTGTCCGCCGTGCTCGCCCGGCTCGCCCCGCAGGAGCACGTCCTCCTGCTGACCGTGCACCACATCGCCTGCGACGGCTGGTCCGAGGACCTCCTGGTGCGCGAACTCGCCGAGCGCTACGACGACGCCGTCGCCGGCCGCCCGGCCCGCACCCCGGACCTCCCGGTGCAGTACGCCGACTACGCCGTGTGGCAGCGCGAACGGCTCTCCGACGACGCGCTGCGCCGCCGGCTCGACCACTGGAGCGAGCGGCTGGCCGGCCTGGCGCCCCTGGAACTGCCCACCGACCGGCCCCGCCCGCCGGTGCGCGACGCGGCCGGCGCCCTGGTGCCGCTGGCCGTCCCGGCCGCGACGGCCCGCCGGCTCACCGCGCTGGCCCGGGAACACGGCGCCACCCCGTTCATGGCCCTGCTGGCCGCGCAGGCCGTGCTGCTCGGCCGGTGGAGCGGGCAGCGCGACGTCGCCGTGGGCTCCCCGGTGGCCGGGCGCGACCGCGCGGAGGTGCAGGACCTCGTCGGCCTGTTCCTCAACACCCTGGTGCTCCGGGTCGACCTCTCCGGCCGGCCGAGCTTCGCCGAGCTGCTGCGGCAGGTCCGCGAGAGCGCCCTGGACGCCTACGGTCACCAGGAGGTCCCGTTCGAGCGGCTGGTCGAGGAGCTGGCGCCCGAGCGCGACCCGGCCCGCACACCGCTCTTCTCCACCATGCTGCTCTGGCAGGACGCCGCCGGCGCACCGGCGCCCGCGACGACGGGCGGCCTGACGGTCGAACGGCTGCCGGTCGGCGAGAGCACCGCCAAGTTCGACCTCACCGTGGGCCTGGCCGAACAGCCGGACGGCTCGCTCGCGGGCGGCGTCAACTACGCCGCCGCGCTGTTCGACCGGGCCACGGCCGAGCGGTTCGCCGCCCAGTTCGCCCGCCTGCTGGAGAGCGCCGTCGCCGCGCCCGACGCCCCGCTCGACGAGCTGGAGATCCTCCCCCGGGAGGAGCGCGAGCGCCAGCTCCTCAGCTGGAACGCGACCGGCCGCAGCTACCCCGCCGGCACCCTGCCGCTGCTGTTCGAGGCCCAGGTCGCCCGCACCCCGAACGCGGTCGCGGTGCGGTTCGAGGGCGCCGCGCTCACCTACCGGGAACTGGACCTCCGGGCCAACCTGCTCGCCCACCACCTGCGCACCCTCGGCGTCGGCCCGGAGTCCGTGGTCGGCGTCTGCCTGCACCGCGGCGCCGACCTCGTGGTGGCCCTGCTCGCGGTGCTCAAGGCCGGCGGCGCCTACCTGCCGCTCGACCCGGACTACCCGGCGGACCGGCTCGCCTTCATGCTGGCGGACTCCGGCGCCCTCGCCGTGGTCACCGACCCGCGGCTCGCCCCGCTGGTGTCCGGCGGCGCCCCGCACCTGGTGGACATCACCGCCGAACGGCCCGGCGGCTGGACCCACGACCCGGTCTTCGCGGCGGCCCCCGAACACCCGGCGTACCTGATCTACACCTCCGGCTCGACCGGCCGCCCCAAGGGCGTCCTGGTCGAGCACCGGGCCATCGTCAACCGGCTGCACTGGATGCAGGAGGCCTACGGACTCGACGCCACCGACCGGGTGCTGCAGAAGACCCCGTACAGCTTCGACGTCTCGGTGTGGGAGTTCTTCTGGCCGCTGATCACCGGCGCGACCCTGGTCCTCGCCCGCCCCGGCGGGCACCGCGACCCGGCCTACCTCGCCGACCTGATCGACACCGAGGCGATCACCACCCTGCACTTCGTGCCGTCGATGCTGCGGGCCTTCCTCGCCGAGCCGCTGCCGCCGCTGCCCTCGCTGCGCCGCATGGTGTGCAGCGGCGAAGTCCTGCCCGCCGACCTGGTCACCGCCGTGTACGAGCGGATCGGCTGCGAGCTGCACAACCTGTACGGGCCCACCGAGGCCGCGGTCGACGTCACCGCGATCCGCTGCGAGCCGGGCCGGCCCGTCACCATCGGCCGCCCGATCTCCAACACCCGCGCCTACATCCTGGACGCCGCGCTGCGCCCGCTGCCGATCGGCGTGCCGGGCGAACTCCTGCTCGGCGGCGTCCAGCTGGCCCGCGGCTACCTCCACCGGCCGGAACTCACCGCCGACCGCTTCGTGCCCGACCCCTTCGCCGCCGCCCCCGGCGGACGGCTCTACCGCACCGGCGACCTCGCCCGGTACCGGGCGGACGGCGAGATCGAGTACCTGGGCCGGCTCGACCACCAGGTGAAGATCCGCGGCCAGCGGGTCGAACTCGGCGAGATCGAGGCGGTGCTGACGCAAGCGCCCGGGGTCGCGGCCGCGGCCGTCGCCGTCCACGACGAGCAGCTCGTCGGCTACCTGGTCCCGGCCACGGCCGACGTCGAGGCCGCCCGCGAGCACCTGCGCGGCCGGCTGCCCGAACACATGCGGCCCGTGCACTGGACGACGCTGGAGACACTGCCGCTGACCCCCAGCGGCAAGACCGACCGCAAGGCGCTGCCCGCACCGGAGCGGACCCGCTCCGACCTGGTCGGCGCGTTCGTCGCCCCCCGCAACGAGATCGAACAGACCCTCGCGGACGCCTTCGCCACCGCCCTCGGCGTCGACAAGGTCGGCGTGCACGACGGCTTCTTCCAGCTCGGCGGCGACTCGATGCGCGCCATCCGGGCCGTCGGCGCGCTGCGCGACCAGGGGCTGGCCCTCTCCGTCCAGGACGTCTTCGCCCGGCAGACCGTCGCCGAACTGGCCCCGCTGGCGGCCGACCGGCCGCCGGCCACGCCACTGGAGACCGCCCTGGCCGGTCGCTTCGAGCTGCTCGCCCCGGGGGACCGCGAACGCCTCCCCGACGGCCTGGTCGACGCCTACCCGATGGGCCAGGTCCAGGTCGGCATGGTCTACGAGATGCTGGCCGACCCCGAGCGCAACACCTACCAGAACGTCAGCACCTTCCAGATCGTCGACGACGGCCCGTTCTCCGCCGAGGCGCTGAACGGCGCGGTACGCCTGCTGATCGAGCGGCACGAGATCCTGCGCACCTCCTTCGACCTCTCCGGGTACTCCGAACCGCTCCAGCTCGTCCACGCGGCGGACGGCCTGCACCTGGAGATCGGCGTGGACGACCTGCGCGACCTGCCGGCCGAGGAGCAGCAGGCCGCCGTCCGGCGCTTCCGTGTCGAAGCCCAGCGCACCCCCTTCGACGTCGGGCGCGCCCCGTTGCTGCGCTACCACGCCCACCTCGTCGGCGACCGGGAGTGGCTGCTCACCCACGTCGAGTGCCACGCCATCCTGGACGGCTGGAGCCACCACTCCGTCATCGGCGAGCTGCGGGCCGTCTACCGGCAGCTGGCCGCCGGCACCGGCGCCCCGGCCGCCGCCCCGCCGGAGGTCCGCTACGCCGACTTCATCCAGCTGGAACAGCGCGCCCTCGCCTCCGCGGAGGACCGCGAGTTCTGGCGCGGGCGGATCACCGGCCACGACCGGCTCCGACTGCCCGCCGACACCGCCCCGGCCGAGGCGCACCTGCCCGCCACCGAGGTGCGACTGCCCTGGGCGGAGCTGGAGCCAAGGCTGCGCCGGCTCGCCGCCGACACCCAGAGCTCGCTCAAGACCGTCCTCTACACCGCCCACCTGAAGGTGCTCGGCCTGCTCAGCGGCCAGCGCCGGTTCTTCGCCGGTGCGGTGACCAACGGCCGGCCCGAACTGCCGGGCGGCGACCGGGTCCGCGGCATGTACCTCAACACCGTGCCGTTCGCCGTCGACCTGCGGGCGCCGAGCTGGCGCGCGCTGGTGCGCTCGGTGTTCGCCGAGGAGCTGGCCCTGTGGCCGCACCGCCGCTACCCGCTGCCCGCGATGCAGCGCGAGTGGGGCGGCGGCGAGCCGCTGGTCGAGGTGGTCTTCGCCTACCTGGACTTCCACGTGCTCGACGAGCACCGCGCGGACATCGGCACCGTCACCGACCACAGCCCGAACGAGTTCACCTTCGACGTCTGGACCTTCCCCGGCGAACTGCGGATGACCTGCCGCCCCGGCTGGGCCGGCCGGGAGCGGCTGGCGGCGATCGGCGAGGCGTTCCTGGCCGTGCTCACCGCGATGGCCGACGACGCCGACGCGGACCCGCAGGCCTTCCGCGCGCCCGGCCTCGACCGGCCGAGCGCGCAGGCGCCCGCCACCCGCCCGCTGCCCGAGGTCTGCGTGCCCGACCTGCTCGCGGCCCGCGCCGACCCGGACGCGATCGCCCTGGACGACGGCGAACGGCGCCTGACCTACCGGGAGGTGGACACCGGCAGCAACCAGCTGGCCCACCTGCTGCGCGGGCTCGGCGTCGGCCCCGAGACGCCGGTCGCGATCTGCCTGGACCGCGGCATCGAGGCGGTCCTGGCCATGCTCGGCGTCCTCAAGGCCGGCGGCTACTACGTACCGCTCGACCCCGCCTACCCGGACGCGCGGATCGGCTACGTCCTGGACGACGTCCGCGCCGACGTGGCGATCTGCCGCCCGCAGGACACCGACCGGTTCGCGCGGATCGCCGACCTGCGCTGCGTCCCCCTGGACGCCCGGTGGGCCGGCCTCGCGGTCCTGCCCGAGACGCCGGTCGAGGCCGGCACCCACCCCGACAACCTGGCCTACGTCACCTACACCTCCGGCTCCACCGGCCGGCCCAAGGGCGTCCAGGTCACCCACCGCGCCGTCGTCCGGCTGGTGCACGACCCCAACTACGCCGACCTCGACGCCGACCAGGTGGTGCTGCTGCACGCGCCGCTCGCCTTCGACGCGTCCACGTTGGAGGTGTGGGGCGCGCTGGGCAACGGCGCCCGGCTCGCCGTCTGCCCGCCCGGGGCGACCACCGCCGCCGAACTGGCGGAGGTGATCCGCCGGCACCGGGTGACCCTGCTCTGGCTCACCGCCGGCCTGTTCCAGCACATGGTGGAGACCCACCCGGAGGTCCTGGCCGAGGTGCGGCAGGTGCTCGCCGGCGGCGACGCGCTCTCGCCCTCGCACGTGCGCACCGCCGTCGGGCACGGCGTGGCGCTGACCAACGGCTACGGCCCCACCGAGTGCACCACCTTCAGCACGGCGCTGCGCGGGGTGACCGCGGCCGACGCCGACCGCGGCGTGCCGATCGGCGTGCCGATCACCGACACCCGCGTCCTGGTGGTCGACGACGACCTCGACCCGGTGCCGTTCGGCGTGGCCGGCGAGCTGCTGGTCGGCGGCCCCGGGCTCGCCCGCGGCTACCTCGGCCGCCCCGACCTCACCGCGGACCGCTTCGTGCCGGACCCGTCCGGGGCCCTGCCCGGGGCGCGGTTCTACCGCACCGGGGACATCGTCCGCCGCGACCCCGACGGGACGCTGTCCTTCGTCGGCCGGCGCGACAACCAGGTGAAGATCCGCGGCCACCGGGTGGAACTCGCCGAGGTGGAGGCCATGATCGGCGGGCTCGGCACCGTCCGGGCCGCCGCGGCCGCCGTCCACCCCGGACCGGACGGCCACAAGCGTCTGGTCGGCTACGTCGTCCTCGAAGCGGGCACCGGCCCGCTGGACGTCGCCGTGCTGCGCGAACAGCTCCGGCGGCGGGTGCCCGACTACCTGGTGCCCGGCGCCTGGGTGGAGCTGCCCGCCCTCCCGCTCACCGCCCACGGGAAGATCGACCGGGCCGCGCTGCCCGCGCCCACCGGTCCCGCCCCGGCCACCGCCTCCACGGCCCCGCGCACACCCGCCGAGCGGGCCGTCGCCGAGGTCTGGGCCGAGGTGCTGGGCCTGGAGCGGGTCGGGGTCGACGACGACTTCTACGTCCTCGGCGGCCACTCGCTGGCCATCCTGCGGATCACCGCCCTGCTGCGCGAACGGCACGGCATCGAGCTGACCGTCCGCTCCTTCGTCGCCGACCCGACCGTCGCCGGGCTGGCGGCGGCCGTCGACGCGGCGCAGGCCGGCGAACCGGTCGAGTCGCTGGTCTGGCTCCGCCGGGAGGGCAGCAGGCCGCCCCTGTTCTGCGTGCACCCCGGCGGCGGCAGCGCCCACTGGTACCGCCCGCTGGTGCCGTACCTCGACCCGGACCAGCCGGTCGCGGCCTTCGCCTGGCCCGGCCTCCAGGCCGAGCACGGCGGCCCCGTCCCCTCGACCGAGCAGATGGCCGAGCGCTACCTGGCCGAACTGCGGGCCGCCGCCCCGCACGGCCCGTACCGGCTGTTCGGCTGGTGCGGCGGCAGCGGGATCGCCAGTGAACTGGCCCACCGGCTCACCGCCGAGGGCGAGGAGGTCACCTTCGTCCTGCTCGACCCGGGGCTCGACAACCACGAGCGGCCCGAGCTGTGGAAGGAGTACCGGCTGATCGAGAGCTGCGTGGCCAAGCTGGCGGAACTGGCCGCCGCGCCGCCCGAGCAGGACACCTCCGCACTCCGGCAGGAGACCCTGGCCCTGCTCGAACACCTGGTGGACGACGTCGACCCCGAGGTCGGGATCGTGCTGCCGGAACACGGCGCCGGCGAGGTCTGGCTGCCCTCCGCCCGGATGTGGCGCGAGGTCATGGAGATGTGCCTCACCTACCGCCACCGCCCCTACCCCGGGCGCCTGCACCTGATCGCCAGCGACGAACTGGCCGACGGCAAGCACGAGGTGGCCTCCGGCCAGGCCTTCCCCGAGTACCTCGCCCGCTGGCAGGAACTCACCGGGGACGTCGCCCTGCACCGCATCCCCGGCGACCACTTCGGCGTCATGAAGCCACCCCACCTCGGCCGTCTCGCCGACACGATCACAGCCATCCTCGGCGGGAACGGGGAGGCCACCGCCTGACGACAGCTCACCCGGAAGGGCGGGGCGCACACCGCGCCCCGCCCTTCCGCCGTCGGGCCAGCGAGCGGGTAACGAATTCTGCCGAGATCGACAACCCGCTCGGCTCGCGGACCGGCCGCTGGCATGATCCGGGCATGCACGTCACCCTCCACCCCGGCACGAGCCGGGACAACGCCCTCCAAGCCCTCACGCAGGTCGCCACAGACGTCGGAAACCTGTACACCTCCTATCGGGGGGACGCGGGCGGGCTGCTGCTCACCTACCTGGAATGGGCCAACGATGCCGTGGCCCGACTCACCAACCAGGTCAGCGAACGCGACATCGACCGGCTCGTCCTCACCCGCCGTTACGACCATCTGCTCACGGGTGCGGCCGAGTTCGGAGCGGCCGATCTGACGAAGTTCACCAACAGCCTCGTGCGACTCGAACTTGCTCAACGGGTAGGAGAGTTCGATGCTGTGGTGCGGACGCTTCGGCGGACGATCGAACGCCGGGTCCAGCCGACGCTGAACGCCGTCTTCGACACGAGCATGTACATCCAGCACCCGGAGAAGCTGGAGGCCATCGACTTCCGGAAGCTGGCAGTCGTCTACGAGGGCACGGTCAACCTGATGGTGCCGATGGCCGTGATCGACGAACTCGACCGGCTGAAGGAGTCGAAGGACCAGCAACAACGATGGCGCTCCCGCTACAGCCTCGCGGTCATCGACCGGCTCTTTCCGAACGGCCAGGAGCCGTTCGCCGTTCTCCACCGGGCCGATCTGTCCGAGATTGACGGGGGAGGGCGTGCACGTCCTGAGGTCACTGTCGAGATCGTCTTCGACCCGCCGGGCCACATCCGGCTGCCGAACATCGATGACGAGATCATCGATCGTGCGCTCGCAATGAGGCCGCTCGCCGCAAGCCCGGTGAGGATGTACACCTACGACACCGGGCAGTCGACTCGGGCGAGGAACGCCGGCCTGGTCGTCGAGAAGCTGAGCCTTCCGCTCGGGGAGGAGCCGTCGGCGACCTCGGCCGCGGCACCGGGTCGTGGCCGGCGCGGTTCCGGCTGACGGCACCGCGCCGGTCGGGAAGCGGCCGTCCGAACGTCGGGCCACCAGAAGGGCTGACCGCGCAGTGGCGGTCAGCCCGAGAACGCCCGCCCATGGTGTCAGATCGGGCGGCCCGCTCTGAGGGGCCGGGTTCGGTCCAGCAGCTCACGGACGTGGGGGTTTCGTCGGTAGGGCAGGGTCGCGGAGAGCATCGCGCGGAAGCGGTCGTCGGCCCGGCCGGACTGGACGTGCGGGAAGTCGTCCAGGGCGAGGCTCCAGCTCTGGACAGCCTCCTCCAGCCGTCCGGCTTCGAGCTGCCACTCGGCGATCATCGCGCGATGGCGGACACGGGCCCGGCGGTAGACCGGGGGCCGGACTCTCTCGGAGTGCTGGAGTGCGCGGATCGCGCCTTCGCGGTCGCCAAGCTCGTAGTTGACCTGGCCGACGTGGTACGAGAGCGAGGCGGGGTCGTAGGAGCCGTGGGCCTTGGCCTTGGACTCGGCCTGCTCCATGGCGATCTCGGCGCCGTGGAGCATGGCCAGTGCTCCGAGGCGGTCGCCGGTCTGAGCGAGAGCGTGGGCCTGCTGGCCGGCGAGGAAGGCCCGCATTCTGGGACCGGCCTCGGGTGAAGCGGCCGAGGCGGCGGCGGCGTACCGCAGGGCGACGGCGCCGTGGCCGAGTTCGACGGCCTGGACGCTCATGCCGCGCAGGGTCGTGCAATAGGTGAGGTGGTCGCCGGCGGCCAGCGCCAGTTCGAGCGCCTTGCTGTAGTAGCTCTGGCCGAGCCTGTCCAGGCGTTCGTCCACCGCCATGTAGCCGGTCAGGTAGAGGTGGTCCGCGGCGGCGGACAGCATCGCCTTTCGAACCTCAGAGGTGGCGGTGGCGCGGAGGTACGGAGCGATGTTGTTGACCATGAAGGCTGCGGCCATCGGGCGGGCCGTCCGGCCGCCGAACTGGTCGTCGATCTCGCTGATCCGCTCGGTCATGGCGATCACGCCTTCGACCTCGGCCATGCCGATCCGGGTGTGCGGGTCGGCCTTCAGCCTCTCGAACCGCCCGAGGTGGTCCGGCCAGCCTGGGACGGTGAGGGCGACCGAGTACAGGCTCGCTCCGAGCACACCCCTGCGCGATGGGTCCATGTCCGTGCTCCCCAGGTCGATCAGTCCCGCCACCGTATCCGTGGAGGTGGGCTGAACGTCGGGCTGATCGGCGAAACCGGCCTCGAACACGGTGACCGGCCGCGCCAGGCGGCGGGTCAGCGTCTCAAGTACCACCCGCTGATACTTCGCCATCGGACGGGTGCCCGAGAGCCAGTGGGAGACGGCGGACTCGTCGTACTTCAGCTTGAACCCGGCCTCGGTGCCGGCCCGGTTGACCGCGCGGGCGAACTCGCCGTTGCTGGCCCACCGGCACTCGGCGATCAGCGCGGCGAGTCTGCGGTTCGGTGTCCGTTCGCGTGCCACCAGTGCCCCCGAGAGCCAGGTTTCAAGGGTTTCAGAGATCAGTGATGTTTCTACCGTGTTCACGCCCAGAGCACACCTGTTGACTCATAGTCAGGTCACCGAGGGGGCCCCGTTTCCTGCCGGTGGCCGGTTCCCGGCCTCCGGCATCCACCGGTGCGGGGCACCAGACTCCCCGCCCTGTACCCCCGGGGCGGGAGAACGGCACCCCATCCGGGGTGTCGGCCCGGCCCGCTGTGGCGGGCCGGGCAGCACAACTTCGTTCCCACCGAGAGGAATAACACGATGGAAGAGCAGCACACCACCGAGGCGTTCGGCGACGACGAGCTGATGGTCGAGGTCGGCGACGCGGCCGCCCTGACCGAGGGCCAGGGCCAGGGCAGCAGCGAGGACAAGCGCCGTGCTTACAACAGCTGACCCTTCGCGTGGTGGGGGCCCCCCGCGCCCGGGGGGCCCCCCCGGCGGGGGCCCCCCGCCCACCCCCCCCGCGGCCACCCCCAATCCCGCCCCGGCCGGGCGGCCGCCCCCCCCCCCCCCCCGCCCCGGCCCGGCCCGCCGGGCCCCCCCGCGCCCGGGGC